>JAGANG010000033.1 GCA_017624275.1 Spirochaetales bacterium
GGCGTTAATCCACGCAGCAGCGGAAAAGTTTAAAATGAAAATTAAGAATATCTGCATTCTCGACACGCATTTTCACATGGAGATTCAGCCCGGCGAGGATGAAAATCTGTCTGAAATCATGAAATACATTAAGCAACGCTTTACGCAATGGATAAACAGAACTTTCGATTCAGAAGGAAGTGCGTGGAAGGACAGATTTTTCAGCAGAATTATAGAAGATTTGACGGATTTAGTAAGAGTTTTTGTGTACATCGAACAGAATGCTGTCCGAGCCGGGCTTGCAAAATGTGCTGCGGATTATCCTTTTTATCAGGTGTGGGAGACGATCTCGGAAAAAGAGTATTACCCAATGGAATAGACGACAGACCCTTATGCGAAAACAGAATAATATGCTTTCTCGGGCTATTTGGTAATTTTTTTGGCAAAATAAATGCTTAGATTTACTGAAGTAAAATTTTTTGTATAATAAAAATTACAAAATATTCTGATTTTCTCTCTTAATTTTGATAGTCGGTTTTATTTAATAAATATATATGACGAAAAAAATGAAGAGTGTTCTTATTTGAAGAATACTTTTCTAAAGGGGGAAAATTATGAAAAAACTACTTAGCTTTTTTATTTTTATATCTATTCTGATGTTCAGCTGTGACCAAAGTGTAAATATGCTGATTGGTGTCGGTCAGGCATTGGATAACGAATCCCCAAAAATAAGTGTAACTTCCCCTGAAAACGGTATTTATGTAAATAGATCGAATATTACAATCACCGGAAAATGTTCGGATAATGTAGGCGTAACGAGAATCAAAGCCGATGCCGGTCTAAACGGTGTAACATCTGTAGTTACGGAAGAAATAAGTTTGCGAGCTGTTCGTGACGGTTCGTGGACAATAACTTTTGATGCGGATAAACTCGACAGAATTCTGAATCTTTGGCGAAGTGGTTTAAAAGTAACTTTTACTTTAACCTGTTACGACGCAGCCGGTAATTCCGTAGTAGAACACATCTTTTTATATATAGATACAGAATTGCCGGAAGTAACTATAAATCTTCCGGAAACACGTTTTAAAAATTCAGAAAAAGAAGATTATGAAAAGAGTCCTTCGTTATTCGCAAAAGATTATGACATGAATAAATTTGAAAAGGTAAACAGCTTTGTAAATAAAGAGTTCACCATCAAAGGTTATGTAGATGATAACTACAGCGTAAAGTCTACATATATTAATATTTACGATACTAAAAAGAATAAAATCGTAGCTGTTACCCGGACTATTTTCCGTAACGGAACATCAGAAAAAGTGCAGGATGATGCAATCGGTCAGGTAACCGGTAATTCCCAATCGTGGGAATTTGTATTGAATTCAATGGAATTTTGCCAAACAGAAGGCTGGTATGCCATTGAAGTTGTAACGGAAGATGAAGCCGGCAACGAAAAGAAGCAATTTGTGGACAAACACTGGATGTATATAAATCAAAATGCAGATATTCCCAGAAATAACTTTACTTCATTTTCTCCCGGATTCAAATTGAACGCCGGCAATGTAATAGCCGGTAACGGATTTGACGATGACGGAATGAAAGAGGTATGGATAAAAATCGTGCCGGAATCTGAAGCCAATGCAGAGATTCCCTATACAGACTGGAAAGAAGATAGCAACGACGCAAGTCATATAATCAAAAAATGTGCAGATTTTACCTCGGGAGCTCAACTTGGTAACTGGAGTCTTAATATTCCGAGTAAAGCCGGAAATTATATAATATATGCAATTCCTGTAGATATTGGCGATGTAGTACCGCAAACTCCATATGAAGGAATTTACGCTTCATATTTTTCAGTAGCCAGTGAAGAAGACCCGGTAGTGGGAGTTGATTCCCAATTCCGAGGAAGTACGATAGTAGAAAATACTGACATTACCGGATCTTTTTATGACAATAACAAAGTAACAAAAATAAAATTGACAATGGAATTTGATGAAGATGAAAAGCCTGTAGTTGAAGAACTTTATGATTCATCAAAAAATGCGAATGAAAATGCAATTACAATATATAAGCAGGACAATACTTTTCAACTTACTACCGGTCAAATCGTAATAAAAAATTTCTTCAAATGGAATTTTGACGTATCAAAATATAAAGCATTTAAAGTATTGAAAATGACATTCAGATCGGAAGATGAGGACGGTAACTACGGCGAAGATGCTATAACAATTTACGGAGACAGTGAGCGTCCGGCATTTTCAAGTGAGATTTTACCTAAAAATAATACAGAAGTTGCGGCAACAAATGTGTTTTCCGGAAAAGTATCAGACAATGTAGATGTAGTTTCCGTGATAATAAAAGCCGGCGGTTCGGCTTGGGAAGATGTCGTTTGTGAACTGGGAGAAGCAGAAAAAGTAAACGGTAAAACTATAAGAACTTTTAAGTCGAGGGAAATTTTGCCGGCAGAATTCGGCGGTTATATAGACCGTGAATTTACGGTGACGGCATGTGACGCAGCGGGGAATGAAGCAAGTCAAATAATTACCCTTAAAGGTGACAAAACAAAGCCGGTGGTAAAATTTATCGATGAAAATGCTGATGAAGAAAAAAGCGGGAATTACGTAACAACAGATAAAGTATTGACCGCCAGCGTAAAACCGATGATATTCGGCGACGGCTCATATCGAAAAATTACCAAAGTGAATTATTCTGTAAACGGAAGTGAATTAAAATCTTTGCCATTCGATGATTTTAACGGAGAATATTATCCGGTAAAAATAAAAGTAGCCGACTTGGGAAATATTTCCGGGGATGTAACCGTGCAGTTAACAGCTGTCGATGATGCAAGCAGTGACGGACAGGGAACAATTTATTTTATAGTAGATAATGAGCCTCCTACAGATTTGGCAATAACATCACCTTTATTGAAAGATAAAGATTACATAACGACTTTAACTTCTGAAATAAACGATATTAATGAAAATGAAATATCTTTTTATCAAAATAAAGAGATGATTTTGAAAGGGACAATTTCTGATAACTATAAAATCAGCAAGACAATATTGGAAATCTCTAAAGTAGATTCAGATTCGGAATGTACGCTGGAATTGGTTGTGGGCAAAGACGGAAAATTAACATTATCATCAGAAGAAGACAAATCCGATGCTATAACTGAACTTTCCGGAATACCGGGGAACTTTACGATAAAGTTGGATACTGAAAAATTATCAGACGGGGACTATATTCTAAAAACTACATCTTATGACGCAGCCGGAAATTCTACAAGTTGGGGCGATGAAGAAAATGCAGAAAATGAAGAATATTATTTTAAAGTATTGCAAGACGCCGACAAACCTCGAATAACTTTTAACGTAGATTTTAACGACAAAATGGAAGTCGGTGTATTTCCGGGAACAATATTAAAAGGTTCATTTGTAGATGATGATGCAATGAAAGAAAACGGAGTGAAATATTTATTAAGCGGAATTGAATTAGATGATTCTGCCGTAAAAGAGAAATTTGAAAAATCATTAGTAATGACATTAGATAATGTAAAAGAATTTACTCGCCAAGATTGGCAATTGGACGAGTTCCAAAGCGTAGGAACTCAGTATTTGTATATGCAAGCTGAAGATATAAACGGCGAAAAATCCGACATCTACAAACGAAAGATAACAGTTACCTCAACGGAATCACCTTTTGTAAAATCAGTATCTTCCGCACCGGTAACAGCCGGAGGTGAATCTAACGGATATTACAGCGGAATGGTGAAAATCATTGTAAATGCAAACGGCGGGTCTTGCGGTGTAAAAGATTTGATGTATCGCATAACATCAAGCTCTGTGGAATCCACAGACGATATTGTAGAACATGCCGCTTCGGAAGGAAATTTTGCTTTGGGGACTCCGACTTCCGGAGATTTGGGCAAGTGGCACAAATATACATTCATTAATATAAATGAATCTAATCGTGAAAATGTAGAATTTGTGTTTGATTCAAGATTGTTTGCGGACAATAAAAATGAAACAATCAATGTTGAAGTAAAATGCGTAAATGCACAAGCAACAGAGTCTATTACGGTAAAAGATAAAATAGCAATAGACAATGAAGGCCCTACATTAAAAATAGCTTCTCCGATTTTGGGAACATCGGTAAATAAAATATTTGATATAAACGGAAGTTGTAATGACAAAGGCTCCGGAGTGCAAAATGTTTATGTCGGCTATTTTAAATCAGACGTAACGTCAATTACACATACGGATATTAAAAACAATTTGTCGGACAAGGCAGAATTGAATAAATGGAATAAATTGACAGTAGACGGTATTTCATGGGACGGAAGATTTGATTCAGAGATTATTCACAACGGCAATGACAAAAAAGATTACAAGCTTGTATTGGCTGCAGTGGATAATTTAAACAACGTAAGCATAATAGAACATGAAATAAAAATAGACCAAAACACAGACAGACCTATAATAAGATTACAAAATTTAGATTTATCATCAAACGGTACAATATGGCATAAATCAGCATTTATTTACGGAACGGTTTCTGATGATGACAGCGGAAATGTAGATGTGCGTATTTCTGAAGACGGCGGAAAAAACTGGAGTGAAAATTGTTTTGCCAACGGTTCTTGGTCATATACATTTAAAGATGACGGGGAAAAAGTGCTTGCTTTCAAAGTTACAGACGGAGCAGGAACGACATTTACTTCTGCGGACAACGACGGTTTGACCGTGCCGAAAATAGTTGATTCACAAGGAAATCAAAAATCTGAAAGTAAGTTTAATCTAAAAGTAGATACACAAGACCCTAAAATGATTGACGTGTATTTTAATGTAAAACCTACAAATAAAGATGAAGATTACCAACCGCAAACTCCGGCAGCCGTAAACAATATAGATTCATCTGTATGGACAAGTTCATTTTCCGGAAAAGTATTCGGGGGAACTGAAAATGCGATATGGTTTATGTTCGGCGGTAATGACGCCAACGGAATAGCAAGCGGTGATTTGACATGTATAACCGAGAATTCCGGAGCGGTAATAGGTGAGCTTATTGCGGAAAATAACAATGAAACCGCATTTTATAAATGCAAAATCGACATTTCGAAAGTAGAACTTACTTTGTTGACTTTTAAAGTAGAAATAAAAGATAAATCGGGGCTTGTATCCCAAAAATCTTTTACGGTAGATATAGATAATATGGCACCGACAATAAATTTCAACAGCCATACAGACGGCAGTGATATATACGGAACAGAAAATAACACTGTAAAAGGAAGTGCAGCCGATTCTAATAAAATAATCAAAGTAGAATATGCACTTACAGCAAAAGAAACAGATATACCGAATTTTACAGAACTTGATACAACTAATTTATTGAATTGGGAAATACCGTTTAAGGATGAAAATATATTTAATAACAAACTTTTAAATCTGGGTGTGGATTTAAAAGATAAAAATGTGGTTGATTTATTTTTATGGGTAAGTGTAACAGACGAGCTTGGTAATGTAGGTATGCAGAAAAAAAGGTTTGATATAATTCCTAACGGTGATGTTCCGAAAATAGAGATTGATAATCCGGAAAAAAGAGGTGCCGGTGAAGAATTGGAAATACTTGGCGGTTTAATAACTATTTCCGGAACAACAGATATATCGGTTGGAAAAGTAGCCCAAGTCTATGTTCAAATAGATCCATCTTATAACGAAAGTACATTTAGCGTAGATTGGGATACTGAATTGGAAGATATAAATAAAAATCTTTCTGATGATGTGAAATATCAGATAGAATCTATACCGAATACGAATATGAAAGGAATCAAAGTATCATCTAAAAGTATGATGAACTGGCGATTGAGTAATATAAATGCAAGTAATGAACTTGACGGAACCGTAGCTGTCAAAGCAATCGCTGTAAGTGAAAGCGGCAAGTATACGGAAAGTGACGTAGTTGCATTTAAAGTAGACAGAAATGTACCGATTTTTGAAGAGCTTTATCTTGTACAAAAAGACGCAGGCAATGAAGTAAAAAGACAAAAATATGAACCTGATATGTGGATTTCCGGTGCCGGCTGGCAAATAGAGGGAACTATAACTGATAATGAAGGTATAGAAGAAAGCAGTATAAAATGTGAACCGTCATCGTACGATTTGGAAACATCTGTAAAAAGTCTAGCTGATAGTGGAAATAATTATAATTTTGTGATTCCGTTGAATACGGTTGATTTCGGAAATGTAAAACTTACTGTCAGTGCAATAGATGTATCTCAACAGCGTTATCCCGCATCGCAGATATTTATAATCAATTATGACAATACAAAACCTGAATTTAGCGTAAAACAATTTTCATTGGAAAAAACAGAAAGAACTAAAATTGAAAACTCAAGCGGAGTATATCCTATAAGCGGGTCGTTTAATGAGGACAGCAAAAACGGATACAATCAAAGCGGATTTGAAAGAATTGCAATGTATTTTACTCGAACCGTGAACGATGAAACTTACATTATAGATCCGATGTTACAAAAAGGTGATGACGGAGATGATAATCGTTATTCGGTATCTGATTTTGAAAAACAAGATGGAATGTATTGGAAAAAAGTCGGAGTATCAACTGTCACAGGAAGCGAAATTACACTTTCAATCGATGTCCCTGCTAATGTACGCAGAGGCGGTTTATGTAAAATCGACGGAATAATTTACAGAATTGATGAAATCACCGGAACAGACCAAATAGGTGTAAGCGGAACGCCGTCTTCTGTAGCTACCGAGATTTACTTTGCTTTGGCACAAGTAATAGATAATTTTGTTATCGAAAACGGTAAAACTACATATTATGAAGATTCTGCCAATAAAGATAAAATCGAGTTTGATGACGGCGATGAAATGGTAGAAGGAGTGCGTGAAGTAGGTACAAAGGCAGAATGGACAGTATCAATTAACAGTGAAAATATATTCGACGGAAATATAGATATACACTTTGTGGCATTCGACAAAGCCGGTAATACTACATCGGTAGATTGTTATGGTAAAGTGGCAAATAATTCTCCACGTATTGCCGGAGTTGCATTTGGTACAGACAAAGATTCAAGTAAAAATATTGAAGATAAGGAATTGATTAAAAGTTATTATAATCTTTACGATACAAATGCATCCATTGATGACGGACGACTTGAGGGTGTAAGTGTCAATGGAATGAACGGAATGGCAAAAGTGACACAATTGAATATTCCTTTGGAGGGAGACTTGGCAGTGTCACAAATGCTCATCAAAGATTCTGTGGGTATAAATGCAAAAGTTGTCGGTGGAAATGGAGGATTACAATGGCAGTGGAAAATCGGGACAAGCGACTGGTCTGAATTGAAAGATTTGAATGTCGGCTCGTCTTATGGTGATGATATACGTTCAGATTTATCAATGATGAATATAACTATGGCAGATTTTCTCGGAGTCGGAGTCGGTAATCTGACAAATACAAATTTGTGTATGCGAATCTGGGATAAAACTGAAGGGACTACTGTCGGAGTTGACAGTCAATATGCCGAAATAAATGTAATAGTAGATACAATATTGGTAGATATGCAACCGCCGACAGTGACAATCAATCCGTTTTATTGGAATAGTGAGACCGATAATTCGCTTTATCAAAACAAACGTGCAAACGGTCATATAGAATTGGAAAAAGATTTGACTAAAGCGATAACAGATGAATTGGGAAATGACCCGAAAGTTTCCGGAAAAATCACAATTGAGGGAACAGCTACCGACAATGTATTGTTGAAAGAGTTAATTATGACAATACCGGGATTCAAAAGTGGTAGTGAGTTTACTATGGCGACATATGCAAACGGCAGCTGGACATCTGTAGGCAATATGGATTCAGATGGCTGGACTTGTGAAGTAGTGCCGGACGAGACAGAAGAAAATGACCACAAAGTAAACTGGAAATTCCATTGGGATACATCGAAGATTTCCAATACGGTAGCCAAAGATGTAAAGGTAAGCGTAAAAGCAACAGATCGCGGTAAAGCAATATTATCCGGAGACAAAATCACTATAACTTATGATTCAAATACTTGTGAGAATCCGGCGACAAAACAAATGGACGTTGTGCCTTATATTACCGGAGTAACCACAAGCTTGAGTAGTTTGAAAAATAATAATCCGTCAGTTTATAACAGAACAGCATTGGGACGTTATTCAGTAAAAGAAGGTGAAAATGTTACATTGACAGGTTTTAATCTTGGTAATAAGACATCTCATGCAATAAACAGTACCGGAAGTTTTTCTGTGACGGTAAATAATATAGAGTCTTTGAATAATATTAATAATAATGATGCAATAGGAAGTTATACCGGCATTATATCTGATAATGAATACGCTCATGGATACAATCGACGACCTAACGGTGACAATAACAACTTATTAAATGATGATATTTATTTTGTTGTATGGCAATTTGATAGCGACGCTGTAATTCCGAAAAGCGGAAAGATAGAACAGCCTGTAATGAAGATAAATCCGAAAAATGATGAAGTCGGTTTTGCCTTTGTAAATGGACCTCTTTATTTTAGTATGGGAGGAAGCGTGACTGAGAATTATACAACAACTCATTACTCTTACCGTTACTGGATGGCAAGTTACGACTTTTTTACATCTGTAGGATTTACCTATGACGCTCTTGGAAATTCTTATGGTGTTGCTGCCGGCGGAGATATTAACAGTGACAGTGCAGATAAGTTCCAGCTTATGAGTAGTCGTTGGGGAAGATCAAATCGCACTAAAGATGGTTCTTATACGAGTGAAAACTCATTAAGACTTGAATCTATAGGTCAAAAGGGAGATTCTGCCGGAAATAATAACACAACAAATTATTTTGATAAGCAACGTATAAAGTCTCCGGCATTAGCAACAACAGTAACCGGGAATTCTACCAATTTGTACTTAGCTTACTATGATGCTATGAACGATGAAATACGATTTAAAGCCGGTTCAACTGATTCTACTACTAAAGAAAATTTTGGTTCTTTCTCGGATTATGATAAAGAAGGTCCTCCATACAAATATCGTAATGCTAAAGTTAGTATGATTGCGGGCAGTAAGACAGGTCGTCCTGCCGGAGAGTATGTTTCTCTCGGAGCAATAAAAGGTAAAAATGGCTCTGATGTCGTAGTTGTTGTTTGGTATGGTTCAGACAGAAAATTGCATTACAGCTATAACACTTCTCCAATGAATAGAGACGGTCAAACAGATGGAGCTGGTTGGACTGTACCAAAACAGGTATTTTCTGGCGATATGGAAAATGCAGGAGAATATTGTAAAGTTGCGGTAGATAATAACGGAGGAATCCACATTGCAGCTTACGACCCGGTAAATCTAGATTTGTGCTATGCATATCTAAATTCTTACAGTGGAACAAGCTTTAATACTTGTGTTGTAGATTCTAATGGCGTAACCGGTTCGAATCTTACATTAGATGTTGCCAAAGTAAATGGTAATTGGATTCCATACATTGGTTATTATGCAACATCTTGTATTAAGCCAAAATATGCATACAAAGTTGATACATCATCAACAGCTCCGGCAGGCTCTGTAGATGATATGTTTACACAAGCTTGGGAATGTATGGTTGTACCGACTTCCAGTGTAATAGAAATGCAAAGTAATCAACACAATGACATTAACATTGCAGTTTGGAAAAATACGGATACTGGTGTTATTAAAAATAGTAAAAATGGCACAAATTCTCATCCGGTAAATAATAATGGTTATAGTGCCGATGCCTATGGACATGTTTACGGAAATGGAACATCGAATCCGATTATGGGATATGCTATAAAATCTGGAGCAAGTCAAAACACTATCGAAACCGCACAGTTGAAATAAGTAAGTCAGACGGGGGCGAGAAAAAGCCTCCGTTTTTTTATCTCTACAGACGACAGACCCCGATTCTGTCTTAGAATATTATAATTCTCGCTGTCAAACTTAAAAGTTAATCCATAAAAAAAACTGTCGTTTGAATAAAATTAGCATTCAAACGACAGTTTTTTATTTGTTAAAAATAGTTGTTGTTTTACAAAATGTATTTTGAAAGGTCGTCGTTGTCGATGATTTCTTTTAATGTGTTTTTTACCATTTCTTTATCGATGACGATTTTTTGTCCGGTAAGTTCCGGTGCGTTGAAGCTTATATCTTCGATTAATTTTTCGATAATCGTGTGCAATCGTCTGGCTCCGATATTTTCCATTTTTTCATTTACATCGTATGCATATCCGGCAATTTCGGCGATTGCTTCATCGTTAAAGCTCAATTCTACACCTTCAGTTTTTAACAATTCCGTATATTGTAATAACAATGCGTTTTTAGGTTTTGTAAGAATTTCAATAAAGTCTTCTTTTGTAAGACTTTTCAATTCTACACGAATCGGGAAACGACCTTGTAATTCCGGAATCAAGTCTGACGGTTTACTCATGTGGAACGCCCCGGAAGCTATAAATAATATGTGATCGGTTTTTACCGGACCGTATTTGGTGTTTATTTGTGAACCTTCTACTATCGGCAACAAGTCACGCTGTACGCCTTCTCGTGAAACTTCAGCTCCGCTGGAAGTTTTAGATTTGATTGCTATTTTGTCAATTTCATCGATAAAGACAATCCCGTCATTTTCTGTTCGTCTGATTGCTTCATCTACAACTTTGTCCATATCAAGAAGTTTTTCGATTTCTTCATTTAAAAGCAATTCTTTAGCTGTTTTTACCGGAACTTTTTTACGTTTTTGTTTTTGTCCGCCGAACATTCCGCTCAAGTCGGCAAGGTTGATTCCCATTCCTTCAAAGCCAGCACCGGAAAACATTTCTATTGCCGGTGATGCGTTTGACATTACCGTAATTTCTACTTCTTTATCGTCCAATTCTCCGGCTCGCAACAATTCACGAAATTTTTCTTTTGTAGATTTGCGATCTTCGTTTGCTTCAAATTCTTTTGAGTCCGATCCGGGTAAAAGAGATTTTAATAATTGATTTTCAGCTTTTATTTGTGCTTCTTCTAATACTGACGAACGCATTTCTTTTTTTACAAGGTTTATGGAACAAGTCAGCAAGTCTCGGATTATACTTTCTACGTC
This sequence comes from Spirochaetales bacterium, assembly GCA_017624275.1. Lineage (GTDB taxonomy): Bacteria > Spirochaetota > GWE2-31-10 > GWE2-31-10 > GWE2-31-10 > RGIG8597. Next base: position 11,104 of record JAGANG010000033.1, read on the forward strand.
ACGTCCTACATAGCCGACTTCTGTATATTTAGTAGCTTCTACTTTTACAAACGGTGCGTTACAAAGTCTTGCAAGGCGACGAGCAAGTTCGGTTTTTCCCACGCCTGTAGGTCCAATCATAATTATATTTTTAGGAGCAATTTCTTCTCGTAATTCGTCGGGAACCATTTTTCGTCGGTATCTGTTACGTAATGCAATTGCTACTGCTTTTTTTGCATCGTTTTGACCGATTACGTATTTGTCGAGTTCTGTAACAATAAGTTTTGGAGTCAGTGCGTTTTTATCTTCAATTAAAGTCATTATTTTATTTCCTCTACCATAATAGATTTGTTTGTGTATATACATATGTCTGACGCAATTTGTAATGAGCGTTCGGCAATTTCTTTTGCCGATAAATCAGATGCGTCAAGGTAAGCTCTTGCAGCTGATAATGCGTAGTTTCCGCCGCTTCCGATGGCCGTAACATCACAGTCCGGTTCTACTACATCGCCGCTTCCGGAAACAATCAAAATTGTTTTTTTATCAGCAATTAACAACATTGCTTCCAGTTTACGTAACATTTTATCAGTACGCCATTCTTTTGCCAATTCTACCGAAGCACGTACAATGTCACCTCTGTATTCATTTACTTTGCCTTCAAATTTATCAAATAAGTTGAATGCGTCAGCAGTACTTCCGGCAAATCCGATAAGAATGCTGTTGTTGTAAATACGGCGAATTTTTTTTGCATTTCCTTTCATTACTGTATCACCGAGAGTTACTTGACCGTCGGCTGCCATTGCGACTTCACCGTTTTTTCTTACGGCACATACAGTTGTAGATCTCCATTTTTGTTTATCCATGAGATTCTCCTTGTAGGTATTTTTTATAATTGTATGTTTTGAAAAAATAATTTCGTGATAATCGGATTAAATCTAATAAAAAAGTTTAACAAAGTAAAACTATTTCTGTTTTTTTTATCCGTGCGGATGGAATGTTGCATGAACGTCTTTTAGTTCTTCCAATGTTAAATGGGTATATATTTGGGTAGTAGACAGATTGGAATGTCCGAGTAATGTTTGTACGGTTTTTATATCAGCTCCGTTTTGCAATAAATAAGTCGCAAATGAATGTCGCAATGTATGGGGAGATATATTTTTGTGAATCGCAGTATTAAATATTCGATTGTTTAAAATATTTCTTACGCTTCTGTCGCTTAGGCGAGTTCCTCTATTGTTCAACAAAAGTGCGTTTTCTGATAGGGTAGGTTTGAAATCTGTCCTTATGTTTAAATAATCAGCTAAAACTTTTTCACACCGTTGACTGAATAATACAATGCGTTCTTTGTTTCCTTTTCCGGTAATGCGAATTTCACGGATTTTGTGCGAAATATCACCTAGATTGATTGATACTAATTCCGCTACACGCAAACCGGTAGCAAAAAGTAATTCTATTATCAGTTTGTCCCTGTAATCTAAAATTGTATGACACTCAAAATCAGCCAGTTCTTTGACTTCTTTTTCGAATAAAAAAGTAGGTAAATGTTCCGGTTTTTTTTGCGATTCGATTTCTAAGATTCCGGCAGTGTCTTTATATCCGTTTCGGCAAAGAAAACGAATGTAACTTTTTATTCCGGATAAAATGCGGTTAATAGATGTTTTACTTAAACCTTTGTGATTGCATTCCGCTAAAAACGCACGTATGTTTTGACGTTCTAAGTTTTCCAAATCAAGACTTTCCTTTTTTAGAAAATCAAAAAACATACTTACATCCTTTGTGTATGCCGTTATTGATTTTTCAGACAAACCTTTTTGAGCCTGTAAGTATGTTATAAAATTTTTTAATGAATCTTCTTTATTCATTAGAGTATTCTTCTAATAATTTGTAACCGCAATTTTTTTCATCAACACAAACTTTGTAATTACCGTGAACTTTGTCATTTTTTTCAATTAAGAATTTTCCGCATTTAGGACATTTTTGTTCTAACGGTTTACTCCATACTACAAAGTCACAGTCCGGGTAATTTGTACATCCATAAAATCCTTTACTTCGAGGACCTTTTTTTCTCGGAATAATTTTACCGTTACAACCGTCTACCGGACAAGGTGCAAGCGGAATGGTCTTTGCATTTCGACATTCCGGAAAGTTTGTACATGCAAGGAAAAATCCGTATTTTCCCAATTTTTTGACCATTTTAGAATTACATTTATCACAGATTTCGTCGGTTTCTTCATCAAATGATTTTTTGTGATCTTCCAAATTTTTTGAAGCTTCTTCCAAACTAAGTTTGAACGGTTCGTAAAAATCACGAAGCATCAGCAAATGGTCAAATTTTCCGTTGGCGATTTCATCAAGTTGGCTTTCTAATTTTGCTGTAAAATCAATATTTACGATATTAGAAAATGAAGTAACTATTATTTCGTTTACAAGTTTTCCCAGTTGCGTAGGCTCTATCTGTTTAGCTTTTTTTACAACATAATATCTGTCCAACAATGTTGAAATAATCGGTGCGTATGTTGAAGGTCGCCCGATTCCGTTATCTTCAAGAAATTTGATTATTGAAGCATCGGTAAAACGAGTTTGCGGTTGAGTAAAATGTTGTTGTGCATCCAAGTCTTTTTTTCGCAATTCCTCATTTTCTTGTAATGTCGGAATTTTTATACTTTTAGCTTCTTTTGATTTTAAAAAGTCCAAACAAATATTGAATCCCTTAAAAGTCATTTTTGAACTTGTAATTCTAAATGTATAATTGCCGTTTTGTATATTTATAGATTCAGATAAATATTCGGCCGGCTTCATTTGTGAAGCTACAAATCTTTCCCATATAATGGAATAAAGTTTAAATTGTTCGGCATTCAAGTATTTTTTCATGCTTTCCGGAGTTCTTTTTACAGATGTCGGACGTATTGCTTCGTGAGCATCTTGGGCTCCTGTTTTTTTTGTATAAAGAACCGGATTTTCCGGTAAATATTCTGGCGGATAATTTTTCGAGATATATTCTCTTGCTTCTGATAGCCCTACTTCCGAAATACGAGTAGAGTCAGTTCTCATATAAGTAATCAAACCGACAGTTTCACGTCCGATATCAATCCCTTCATAAAGTTGCTGTGCAATACTCATTGTTTTCTTGGAAGAAAAATTAAGGCGGTTTGCAGCTACTTGTTGTAATTTTGACGTGATAAAAGGCGGTTGAGGATTTACAGCTTTGGTACTTTTACTGATTTCTGTAACAATGAATTTTCCTTGTTCTAAATCAGCTTTTATTTTTTCAATTTCTTCGTTATTGCGAATGGTTGGTTTTTCATTATTAATTTTTATTAATTCTGCACTGATTTCTTTTTTGTCTTTTTCTAATATTGCGTCCAACGTCCAATATTCTTGCGGTATAAAATTTTGAATTTCTTCTTCACGTTGACAAATTGCTTTCAGTGCTACGGACTGCACTCGTCCGGCAGATAATCCGTTCTTTACTTTTACCCAAAGAATCGGAGAAATTTTATAACCGATTAATCTGTCTAATATTCGTCTGGCTTCTTGAGCTTCAACTTTTGCCGTATCAATATTTTGAGGATCTTTCACAGAGGCAACAATGGCGTTTTTTGTTATTTCATTGAATACGATTCTTTTAATCGGCAATTCCGGGAAACGTTTATTTAATGCGTCATAAATATGAAATGCTATGGCTTCACCTTCTCGGTCATTATCACTTGCCAGCAGAACGGTTTTTGCATTAGCGGCAAATTTTTTTAAATCGGTTAATATTTTACCTTTACCGCGAACTGTAATGTATTCCGGTTTAAAATCATTATCTATGTCGATTCCGATTCTTGATTTTGGTAAATCGATAATGTGTCCCATTGATGCCGTAACTTTATAATCAGAACCTAAATATTTATTTATAGTCTTGGCTTTTGCCGGAGACTCAACAATGACCAGAGTATATTTTTTTTGTTCAGTTTCACGTTTTTGATTTTTTTCTTTTGCCATGTCAATCCTCATTTGTTAATTAAAAGAATAAAACTTTGAAAAATATACATGAAATAATTTTAAATACAAGAAAAAAACTATTCTATTATAAAGGAAGAAAAATTATTCGATAGTATTTTCCAAGTCATCACTGAAAAGAATTTCTTCACATTTCTTTTCAGCTTCATTTTTTGTTATGTAAATATCAATATAAGAACCAAATATCCAACCGTAAAGTCCGTTGTAGCGAACGTAATACCAATAGTCATTTTTTCCGTCAAATAAAAATGTTGAATTGGATTGTTTTATTAATTCTAAAATAGAGCCTTGAGTAATGTATTTTAATACTTCGGCGTTTTCTTCGGGATTGGCTCTGAGCTTTATATTTGTATAGCGTGACACAGCCCACAAATTAAGATTACGAGGATGTACTGTAGCCGGAAGCGGGATGTTTATATTCTTAACTTCTTTTTCTTTCTTTGTACAAGAAATTATAAGTGAAAACAAAAAGCATATTATTAAAAATTTTTTCATATCAGAGCCTTATATAAAAATACACTTGTTTAAGTTACCTTAGAACAAGTGTATTTTGTTTTTTTAAGTTAAAGCAAATATCTTTAATCTTTTAATTAGAACAAGTTGAAGAAGCTTTTCTTTCCTAAGTATTTAGCGTTAGAACCTAATTCTTCTTCGATTCTCAACAATTGGTTGTATTTTGCTACACGGTCAGTTCTTGAAGCAGAACCAGTTTTAATTTGTGCAGTATTTAAAGCAACACACAAGTCTGCAATTGTTGTATCTTCAGTTTCTCCAGATCTGTGAGAAACGATACTTGTCATTTTTGATTTTGTAGCTAAGTTGATAGCTTCGATAGTTTCTGTCAAAGTACCGATTTGGTTAAGTTTGATAAGGATAGCGTTAGCTGATTTATTTTCAATACCTTTTGCCAATCTTTTTGGATTAGTAACGAACAAGTCATCACCAACTAATTGAACTTTAGAACCTAAGCTAGCGTTCAATTTAGCCCAACCTTCCCAGTCATTTTCATCCAAACCATCTTCGATAGAGATGATAGGGTATTTATTTACCCAGTTTGTATAGAATTCGATCATATCGTCAGCAGAGAAAAGTTTGTCAGGATTAGATTTCCAGAATTTATATCCTTTTCTGTCACCTTCGTTGAACAATTCACTTGAAGCAACATCAAGAGCTAACATGAAATCTCCGTCGATTCCTGATTTGAAACCGGCTTTGTTAATAGCTTCTAAAATGTATTCTACAGCTTGTTCGTTTTCTACGTTTGGAGCAAAACCACCTTCGTCACCAACAGATGTAGCCAAACCTTTAGCTTTTAAGATTGATTTTAATGAGTGGAATACTTCGGCAGTATATCTTAAAGCTTCTTTGAATGAAGGAGCACCTACAGGCATTACCATAAATTCTTGGAAGTCAACTTTGTTATCTGCATGTTTTCCTCCGTTTAAGATGTTTGCCATAGGTACAGGAAGTGTGTTTGCCAAAGGTCCGCCTAAGTATGTATAAAGTGGAAGATCTACAGAATTAGCAGCAGCTTTTGCAGTTGCAAGGCTGACACCTAAAATTGCATTAGCACCGAATTTACCTTTGTTTTCTGTTCCGTCAAGCTCAATCATTCTTTTATCGATAGTAGCTTGATCTAAAGCATCGTAACCTTCAAGTTCCGGAGCAATATCATCATTTACATGAGCAACAGCTTGTGCTACACCCTTTCCTAAATATCTTGATTTATCTCCGTCTCTTAATTCTACAGCTTCCCATTCTCCAGTTGAAGCTCCTGATGGAACTGCAGCTCTACCGAAAGAACCATCTTCCAACATTACGTCAACTTCTACTGTTGGGTTACCTCTACTATCAAGGATTTCTCTTGCTTTGATGTCAATGATATCCATAATTTAAAACTCCTTTAGTTTGTAATAAAAAAGCTCACCGTTTATTGATGTAACTTCTTCTTATAATATATTAAGTGAAGACTATATTTTTAAAGGCATTTTTTGTCAAGATATATTGTGAATTGATTTAAGTTAAATGTACAAAAACATATTTTAAATGATAAAATCAGATTATAAAATTTTGAGCAATCAAACCGACTCCCAAAGGAATCAGAAGGTTGTCATAGTCGCCTGTCGGGAATATTTCAATTAATGAGGCACAAAATGCAAGCATTAAAGCTTGAGAAAATCTTAATCCGCAAGTGCAATAGATTAATGTCAGGAACAAAAAACAGCCTATGGAACCACTGAAAGTTTTTCCGAATGTAAACGGAATCTTGGGTCCTTGGAGAGTTTTACCAATCAAACTGGCTACACCGTCCCCGAATGATAAAGCAAAAACTGCAATGGTTGCTATTCTGTATTCAAAAAAAGTAAATGCGGTAAATATTCCGGCACATAAAGTTATCGGGCCTAAAACTATTTTTCCGTTGTCACGAGTTCGTGAAGCAAGTTCGGTAACTTTTGATATCAACGGAATGTTGATATTATTTTGACGTAAGACTTCAGACGCTAAATAAAGAATGCTTACAAACAATAATGCTACCAGTACAGTTTGCGGAGCAATGTAATAAAAGAACGGAACAAAAGATGACATTATATGAATGGTTTTTCTGAAAAGCTCTTTTTTCAGCATGTACGATATGTTTAGAAAATTTTGAGAGAAAAAAGGTTTTCTAAAAAACATTATTTTAATGTTGCTCCTGAATATGCTAGCTTAATAAGCGAGATATGAAATATCATAGTTTTATAAGAAATAGAATATGAATTAACAATAAAATAATGTTTTTTTTATAAAATTAAGATTTTTTCTTTATAAAGAATTGCTTTGAAAGTTTTTAGATTGATTTATTTTTAATTTTATACTAGCCTATACTTTATTTTGAATGTATAATTTTCTGCATGTCAAAGGGGGATATTTTTTTGATTTCTGAGAAAATAGATTTAATAAATCTTACTTATGATATAGTTTTTGTCATTGATAAGAGCGGAAAGATTCAATTTGCCAACTTAGCGGCGGAACAAAATTTGTTTTATACACAAGAAGAGTTTTTGGAAATGAATATCAGTGATGTAATGTTTGAAGCTGAAAAATTTGTAGAAATTCTTGATCGTATAATTATGCAGGCAGAAAATGGAAATGTTTCAGATGAAAGTATAAACGAGGGAAATCTTGTTGATATCAAAGAGAATATGGGGTTGCAGGATTTGGTTCTCATAAGTAAAGATACTTGTTTAAAAATTATGATGGTCAATTTTCAAGCAAGAAAGTTAATAGATAACGGTGAAGAGTACTTTTTGTTGATTTTGCGTGATATTACAAAACGTAAATTTTTCGAACAAGAACTTTTCAAAATTACAGAGAATCTGGAACGTCTTGTAGAAGAGAAAACTCAAGAATTACAAAAGCAGAATGAAATACTTGAACAGCTTGCAACTCGTGATGTATTAACAAATCTGTTGAATATCAGAAAATTCAGAGAAATATTAACATCTCAAATTGAAAATTATAACAGTCGAGAAGATCGTGATAACGGTAAATTTCTATCCGTAATGATGATTGATGCCGACCACTTTAAATATTACAACGATACTTTCGGACATCAAATAGGCGATGAAGTAATCAAAGGAATAGGGCGATTATTGACAGCTTCCGTGAAACGAACAGATTTTGTAGCTCGATATGGCGGTGATGAATTTATTATTTTATTCCCGGAAATTACTTACGATGAAAGTATTCAAGCTTGTTTACGTGTAAAAAATGCCATTACAGAAAAGTTGCGAATTAAAGAAGTAATTCATGAAATTTTAGGAATTGAAAATGTTGAAATTCCGAAAGAGCATGAAATTACATTGAGTATCGGGTTGTCTCGATACAAAACCGGCGTTACAATGGATGACTTGATTAATCAAGCTGATACGGCTCTTTATGCGTCAAAAGAAGGCGGACGAAATTGTATTCATGTAATAGAAAGAGACGGTTCATGTGTACGAATAGAGCCGGATCAATATGTGCAACCGGAATAATAAAAAACACTTTTTTATTTCTTATTGAAATAGCGATTTTTATCAGCTGAAGTAATTTTCCGCAATATCTTACATGGATTCCCGACAGCTACAACATTTGACGGAATATCTTTTGTTACCACACTGCCGGCACCGATTACAACATTATTTCCTATTGTAACGCCCGGCAAAACAACAACATTACCGCCAAACCATACGTTATTTCCTACAGTAATCGGATGACCGAATTCCAGCAATTCATTACGTATTTGTGCATCTATCGGATGCCCGGCAGTATAAAAGCCGCAATTCGGAGCGATAAAAACATTGTCACCGAACGTAACCTTTGCCGGGTCTAATATAACAAGATTGTGGTTTGAATAAAAATTCTCTCCGATTTCAATATTATAACCGTAATCACACCAAAAAGTCGGTTCTATCCAGAAGTTCTCTTTTGTTTTACCGAAAAGTTTTTTTAATATATTCTTTCTTTCTTCATAATTGTCCGGTTCCAGATTATTGTATTTGTGACAAAGTTTCTTTGCATTAATTCTGTCTTGTGAAAGTTCTTCACATCCGGAATTATAAAGTTCTCCGGCAATCATTTTTTCTTTTTCTGTCATTACGATTTTCCTTCTAGTATTTTAGCTTTTCTTTTAATTCTCTAACGGTTTGGGCGTCGTTGTATGCTACTTTTCCGCTGTTTAATACTTGATATTTTTGATGTCCCATTCCGGCAAGCAATATAATATCGCCGTTTTTTGCGGTTTTCATTGCAGTTTCGACAGCACTTTTTCTGTCATAGATGATTTCATAATCGTCATGAATTTTCTTATTACTTTCAATAAAACCGGCTTCTAACATTTTCATAATATCATGCTGGTTCTCGGTATATAAATCGTCGTTAGTAAGAATCGAATAATCAGCTCCGTCAGCTGCAATTTTTCCCATAATAGGTCGTTTTTCCTTATCACGATCTCCGGTACAGCCGAAAACTAAAATTATTTTACCTGATGAAATTTTACGAGCTTCCTGTAATAATTTTTCTAAAGATTCCGGAGTATGTGCGTAATCTACCATTACTGAAAACGGAACTGTCATTACCATTTCAAAACGCCCCGGAACGCCGCCGAAATCTTTTGTTGCTTCGACAATTTCTTCTTTTGTCATTTCGCCGGCTTCTATTGCCGCACAGACAGCCAAGCCGGTATTTATAATATTTACTTCACCTTTTAGTCCTATTGAAAGATTAATTTTTTCTTTACCGTTTTGGATAATACAAAGCTCAGTTCCGCAGTCGGTATACTTGTTTTCAGCAATAAAATAATCAGCATTGCTGTTTTTCATAGAAACCGTAAATAATTTCACTGTTTTTTTATCGATAACATCGCAAACATCAAATCCCTTTGCATCATCAATATTAACCACAGCAATTTTATTTTTTTTATCGGATATATTTAATGCTCTGAAGAAATCAAGTTTTGCTTGAAAATATGCTTCCATTGTCCCGTATAAATCGAGATGGTCACGACTGAAACTTGTAAAAATACCGCAATCCCACTTAATGTCTTCAACTCTTGACAATGTAACGGCATGACTGCTGACTTCTACTACGGCTTGTTTCCAATTTCCGATTGTTGTTTGATGTAAATAATGTTGTAACTTATCAGCTTCCATTGTAGTTTTTTCAGAATCATTGCTTGTTTGCGGTGTAAGAAAACGAACTGTCGTAAAAAGGGCTGTATTTTGTTGATACGAAAGCAAATGATGTAATAATGTAGAGACTGTAGTTTTACCTTTTGTACCGGTAATCCCGAAAACTTTCAGATTTTCATCCGGGCAATCGTTGATTTCACGGGCAAGTTTTCCGAAAACGCTGCGAATCTGTTGGACTTGTGCGATATTCGATGTATTGCAAACTTGCGGTGAAATTTTAGTTGTATCTTCTACCAAAAAGTTTCTGCAACCGGCAGAAAATGCATTATCTATAAAATTATGCCCGTCTGTTTGAAAACCTTTGATTGCAGTAAAAATTTTTTCGTTATCAGCTGTTCGGCTGTCTAATGTAATGTCATTAATTGTCGTTGTAGTTTCTTCGGCAATTTTTTTGTATGAGATATTGAGTTTATCAAGTAATTGAAACAGAGTTTTCATTTGTTTTCCTTATCTGAACTTTTGTAAACGGTAAAATCAGTTTTGTCAAAATCAGTCCATTCTTGGTTAATATATAATTGAGCCGGTTGATATTGGCTTTTGTAACGCATCTTTGGTGAATTCTCGAGGTAAAATCCCAGATAATAAAATTCTTTGCCGGATTGTCGGGTAAATTCAATTTCTTTCAGTACACTGAATACACCTAAACTTCGTTTGGAATAATCCGGATCAAAATAAAAATAATTTGATGATGTACAGTCGCTTCCCAAATCTAAAATACCGACAGCGATTAATTTGTTATCTATAAAATAATCCATTTCACAAATACCGTCATAACCTGTATGTAAGCTTGAAAGATGGCTGAAACAATCGCCGTCGTTATCATGGCGTAAGGAATTGTATTTTTGGAATAATTTAATTTTTTCATCCGTAATTTCTGATTTTACACATTCGATTCTTATATCACTGTTATTTTTTAGTATTCGGCGGTATTTCTTTGTGATTTCAAAATCTTTTACCGGAACACGTATCGGAATACAGTCTGAACATTCTTGGCAAAGATTCAGGTAAAACAAATCTCCGCTTCTGCGAAAACCGATACTAAAAAGATAATCGGCTTTTGCTAATAATACGGAAAGTTTTTGCTCGTCATCTAAAGCCTGTTCTTCTAAAGAAGTAATATGTTCCGGAAATACTAATATTGGCTCAATCGGGGAAGTTATGGATGTGATAAAATATTCATTTGTACGATTTTCAAAATAACCGCATTTAGAGATGTAGACAGGAATACTGAAATCTGAATCATCGTCCATTATAAAAACTCCATACGTTTAAATTAAAATTATCAGCCAAAGATTATTCTTGTAATCAATGGCTGATTTTTTTAGTTTTTTATTTTGTTTCAAAATAACGAATTACAGTTTTTAACATTGCACCTGTAGCACCGGCAGGATAAGCGTTCCAATCACTGTCGAGGAATGCCGGACCGGCAATATCGAGATGTACCCATTTAGCATTTTCTACAAACGATTGCAGAAATAACGCAGCGGTGATAGTACCGGCTTCTCTCGGCGGAGAACTGATATTAGAAAGATCGGCTATGTTAGATTTTAAATAGCTGCGATATTCGTCGGCAAGCGGTAATTCCCACAAACCTTCGCCGGTTGCTTGTGCAGATTTTAGCATCTTATTTTTTACAGCCTCATCGGTAAAGAAACCGGCAGTAATTTTACTTCCCAGTGCAATTAAAGCTGCTCCTGTAAGTGTAGCCAAATCAATTATTAATTCCGGTTTTTGTTCGTCGGCGTATGCTAAAGCGTCTGCCAATATTAAACGACCTTCTGCGTCGGTATTGTTAATTTCAACGGATTTCTTTTTATATCCTACAATTACATCACCGGTATGCATTGATTTGCAATCTACGGCATTTTCAGCCAACGGCAATAATGCGGTGATATTACAGCTTAATTTTAGATTTGCAGCTGTTGTGATTATCCCCAAAGCAGTTGCAGCTCCCGCCATATCCATTTTCATATCATTCAAACTGTTACCTGGCTTTAAGTTCATTCCGCCGGAATCGAAAACAATTCCTTTACCGACAATAAAATTCATTTTTTCGTCAGGATTTCCACGATATACAATTTCCAACATTCTCGGCTCTTGAATGCCGGCTTGTCCTACAGCCAGCAATAGATTCATACCTTTTTCGGTCAATGTTTTTTTATCCAGTACATTGACTGTAAGGCCGCATTCATTGCAGGCATTTTTTGCAGTTTCTTCGAATTTATCGATTGTCATAATATTTGCAGGTGCATTTACCATGTCACGAACAAGATTTATACCTTTTGTAATGACAGCGTTTTTTTGTAAGATATTTTCTGCATCTTTATCTGAAATATCCAAATGTATTACAACTTCTTCTAATGCAATAGATTCGTCTTTTTTAAATAAGTCATATTTGTAATCGCTCATAAATAATGCATCAGAAAAGACTTCAGCCAATCGATTGTTTTTTATATTGCTGTTGCTTGCAGAAAAATTGATATTTACAACATTGTAGGAATAATTTTTTGCTGTTTTGTATAAAAATGCAGCAGCTTTACGTATCGCATTTTCATCACCGGCTTTCCCGGCAACATAGCCTAATTCTCCGTTTTTTAATGGTCTGCTTCCGCCGGCACCGGCTTTTTCCAAGATTGTCTTTTCATCTTCGGACAATGCTGTGCTGTCGTTACAAATTAATTTGTCATCAGAATCTAAAAATAAAACAGTAATCGTTAATTCATATTTACGACATTCGTTTGTAAAAGAGATTTTCATTATATTTCCTCCCTGTTAAAAATCATAGGTTTTATATTTTTCACTATAGTACTGTCAAAATTTAATTGTATCGGTAAAAATACTAAGCGGTCATTATTCGAACCGTCGAACAGAAAATATTTTTCGTTGATAATAGAATTGCTTGCGTCAAAAAATAAAGAGATTATACAATCGCCGTTTCGTTCTTCCAATTGATAATATCCGGTTTCTTCCTTATTACTTGTACTGATTATAAAACGTCTGTTTTCTTCTATGCGAACAGAAAAATTTTCACATGTGAAAATACCGGTAAGTTGTTTTTCTATATTATTAAAATGAGTGTTTTTCTTTTCCTCTTTAGCTTCTGCTATATATTCAAAAAGAGGTTGATCCAATTGAATGTAATTGACAACACCGAAAACTTCAGGAGTTTTCATTTGCAATTCTTTTGCTCCTAAAAGATATATATCGATATAACGATAGTAGTACATATCCGAAACGTTTTCCTTTTTCAAAGAAAGACGCAATCCCGGTTTTTGTCCCCCAAGTTTAATTAACTTATCAATTTTAAAATTGTCCGAATAGCTTCCGTATGAAACATCGATGACTTTACTTCCGTTATCTTCTCTGAAATTTACGTATTGCAATCCTTCTTGTTCCAATTTAGCTATATCAAGCTCATTTTTAGAAAGTTCCTGAGCGTAACGTTTAAGGTACCAAAAGCCTTTTAGATAGTTGTAGTAATTTTCTGCAGAATATAAAACGCTTATGGGAATATCTGCATTTTCCTCGGATACAATTCTTGAACTTTCGGCAAGAACAAAACGTTCTTTGTCGTAATCCCAAATATAAACATCTTTTCGCTGAATATTTGTACTTGTAAGACTTAAAGCACTGTCGATTAAAACAATTTCTTTCAAAATATAATATTTACTTCCGTTGTCGCTTCCGTCATTTTCTTCTTTCTCTTCCATATCGAAAAACACGGAATATGAAGCTGAAAAGCTACCTATTACTTTGAAAGTAGTTCCGTTGTCGACATTTTTTATAATATAAAGAAGATGTTTGTCTGCCTCACCGATACCTTCTATAGTAATACAGTTATCGTCTTCAAAAAGAAGGCTGCTGTATTGTATTGAAAGTTCTTCTTGTTTACGAATGTTGGTTTGCAATTCGTAGATTTTTTTTAGAGTGTCATTAGGTAAAATGTCAAAAATGACAAATTGAATATCCGGATTTTCCGCAGTTTTGTAGAAAAACAGCAATTCTAAACTGATATCTGAATTGATATTCATTTGTCTGAAAGTTACAGGCTCTATATTTCCTAAAACTTGTTTTATTTTTGATAATGCAACAGGCAATTTTTCAACCGTATTTCCGTCATAAATCGAAAAAGATTCTTGCTGTTGAAGAAAAAAGTCAGAATTAATAGCAGCAGTTTTCTTAGCACATCCTAATATGCAGACTAACAATACTATTGTAAGAATATATTTTTTTATCATTATTAATTATCCCTTTTTATGAAAGAATGGATTTAAAATGTTGTTAATATCATAACGAATGGTTTTATTCAACTGCAAGGAACGGCGAACTTAATATGATGATTGATAAGTAATTTCATCTATAGTTATACTTACATGAACTATAACTTTCCAGAGTCCGCTGTTTATAGAAAACATCGGTGACTCTTTAAGCATAACTTTGCCGCAAATATATTCCGGACGAGATTTAATATCTTTCCTTGCTTTATTAAAAATTGCATTCTTTACTGCATTTTCAAAAGCTACTTTACGCAAAGTCCAATCTTGGCAATCTTGAGAAAAATCTTCTCCTTTGGCACTTTCGGCTAATGCTCCGGCAAAATTTTTGCGACGCTTTTTTTGTTGTTCCAAAAGTTTATATGTTAATTGAAAGCGGACTCTGTCTTTGAAATCTCTGCCGGTAAAACGCAATTTCAGAGTTTCGTATTCTGTCATCTCGGAATTTGTTAATTTTAAATTGAGCTTTAATTTGTTATCTAAAACCTTATATTTATCCATTTCGGCATAACTTAACGGTGTATCACTTAATCGCTTGAAAGTGACATTTTGTCCGGAATAATTCGGTAAAACATCCGGAACTAAGTTAAAATATTCACCTCGTTTTGTTATAGGATTTTCGATTTGATATTCAAAAGAATAACCGTATATTTGACCGGTTGCAAAATTTTCGGCTTCTTCTCGAGCCATTTTTTCGCATTCGTCCAAAGAATAATAATGTGACGAAAAACCGATAGGATGTTGCCCTACCGGGGCTTCTCCGTAAGATACGATATAGGTTTCGTGAGGAAAAGGTTCTGCAATAAGTAAAAAAGCAAAATGAAACAGGAAAAAAATCGTAAATTTAGATTTCATTATTCCTCTTCGGTAACAATGATATTTTTACTTGTATTCCATTTCCATTCTTTGGCAATAAATTGTAATTGAGCGGCATTTATGTAATACAAATTTCCGCCGAGTTCTATTAATCCGCCGTCAAGTTTTGAAAACTTGAAAGAATAATTTATTTTCCCGAGAAAAATAGCTTTTCCCCAGTCTTCACAATCTTTTAATTTTGGAATATGTACTAAAAATTTAGACGGAATTTTGCCGGAGTTTTTTAGTTCTTTGATTACGTTCAGTACAGCCAACTGTATTGCCATATATTTCCTTCTTTATATTTTTGTTATATTTTCTTCTTTCAAATACAGAAAAATATTATATACTTTGAAAATCAAATATTCAAGGATTAATATGTTTAATCAATTAACAGATACGCAGTTTAAAAAATTTAGGGATTTAATCTATAAAGAATCGGGAATGCATTTCAGTGATATAAATCGCCCGATTCTGGAAAGTCGTTTGAAAGCACGGTTGAAAAAAGCTGAACTGGAAGACATTGAAGAATACTATAGAATCATTTCTACAGATGATAAGGAAATGAAAGTTCTTCTTGATGCAGTAACAACTAATTTGACAAGTTTCTTCCGTAACAAGATTCATTTTCAAGGATTTGAAACCGGGGTTCTCAGTGCGATTCGCAATACTCGCAAAGACAAAAGAATCAGAGTTTGGAGTGCAGGATGTTCTACCGGAGAGGAGCCTTATTCTTTAGCTATGGTGTTAAAGGATAAATTACCGGATTGGAAAATTGAAATTATTGCGTCTGATATTTCTTTTAATGTGTTGATGAAAGCTCGTGAAGGTTTTTATCCTACAGCAAAGATTACCGGAATCCCGCCTAATTATTTACAACGTTTTACCAATCAAGTAAAAGATGGTTATGTAATGAAAGATGAAATTAAAAAAATGATTACTTTCGATTATCATAATCTAAAAAATGTTCCTGTATATAAAAATTTCGATGTTGTTTTTTGCAGAAATGTAATTATTTACTTTGATGCAGCGGCTCAAGAACATGTTGTAAATACTATTTATAATACAATGAATCCGGATTCTTACTTTTTTATAGGACATTCAGAATCATTATTTGGAATGAATACGAAATTTGAATTTATGAAAATCGGTGAAACTTGTCTTTATAAGAAAAAATAGGAAGCAATCATGTCTGATAAAATTCGTGTCCTCATAATAGATGATTCTGCTATTATGCGTAGATTAATCACAAAGATGTTATCCGTTCATCCAGCAATTGAGATTGTCGGTACGGCATTAAACGGTCGTTTTGGTTTAGAAAAAATGGAATCATTAAAACCGGAATTGATAATTTTAGATTTGGAAATGCCGGAAATGAACGGAATAGAGTTTTTAAAAGAAAAGCGTCGCCGTCAAAATAATATACCTGTACTTGTACTTTCAGCAGTAGCTACAAAAGGTGCAAAAATTACAATGGAAGCACTTTCTCTCGGTGCGTCGGATTTTATATTAAAACCTTCCGGCGAAGATATGAATAAGGTACAACGAAATTTGATAGAAATGGTGTTGAGTTTTTGTCCGAATGCACCTAAAGTAAATTGGGAAGCGTCAGTATCGTCATTATCCGAAACATCAAAAATATCACAAGATAATATTTTAAAATCAACGGCTAAAATTACTTCCGAAGAGCCGGAAGATTTTTTACAGCCAATTATAAAAATTCCGGAAATTCGAATATTGGTAATCGGTATATCTACAGGCGGTCCTAATGCTCTGCGAGATATTTTACCGAAGTTTCCGGCAAATTTTCCTGTTCCTATAGTAATTGTCCAACACATGCCGGCAGGTTTTACAAAGGAATTTGCAGAAAGCCTCAATAAAATATGTCCGTTACAAGTAAAAGAGGCAGCAGATAATGATTTGGTAAAAGCAGGGCGTATTTTAATAGCACAAGGCGGCAAACATTTAAAATTTGAGAAAAAAACATTAGCTACTGTAGTACGTGTAGTGGATGGAGACCCGGTAAGTGGTCACAAACCGTCAGTAGATGTAATGTTTGATTCTGCAGCCGAAGTTTACGGAACTAATTGTTTAGCTTGTATAATGACCGGAATGGGACGTGACGGAGCAGAAAATATCGGAAAGATAATGAAAAGAGGCGGAATAACAATGGGGCAAGATCAAAAGTCATCAATTGTTTACGGAATGCCTCATATCGCATTAAAACTTAAACATTTGCAACTTGTTCGCCCATTAGACAAGATTGCCGAAACTGCCATAAACATAGTAACAAAGCGAACAATAACAGAATAAAAAACAAGCAAATTATTGAATTTAAAAAAAACATTATAAATACATCAAGCGAATGAACGGTCTGCAAAGTCTTGTCATACGAATCTATTTCAGCATGACAAGACGAAGTCTGTTCGGAAAGACTTAAAATATAGTCTACAATTTTGAAATCGGATTCCATAATATTTGGAGTATGATTTACAGAGATTTTGAAGAAGGGAAAAATTAGTGTTAATTTTTTTCCTTGTATAATGCTTACTGGAGCCAGACAAATAGGAAAATATAAAAGATTATAATTTTGATAGTAGAATTTCCCCTAATAAAATTAGGGGAAATTCTACTATTTTTTTTAGATGTAATATTTGCTATTAAATCAGAAAAAGGCTGATTCGCCGTTTTTATCAATTCCCACGATGACAGGAAAATCTTTTATTGTAAGTTCTCGTACGGCTTCGGCTCCTAAATCTTCAAATGCTACGATTTTTGAAGATGTAACGCATTGTGCTAAATAAGCACCGGCTCCTCCGATAGCTAAAAGATACGGAGCTTGATATTGTTCTGCCAGTTTTGTTACATTTGAATCCCTTGTGCCTTTACCGATTGTCGCAGCAACGCCGTTTTGCAATGTCATTTCTAAAAAAACATCCATTCTGTAACTGGATGTCGGCCCACAACTGCCTACAGCTTTGCCGGGTTTTGTAGGAGTAGGTCCCATGTAATAAATAACTTTATCTTTCAGTGTTATAGGTAAAGATTTTCCTTCGTTTAAAAGATTTTGTATTCGTTTGTGGGCTGTGTCTCTGGCAGAGTAGATAGTCCCGCTTAAAAGCAAACTTGTCCCGGCTTTTTGTTCTCGCAGCAGCGGTGCATCAGTATCTAAATTAATTTTAATCACAATAATTCTCCATTCGGCTAAAGTTCAATGTCTGCGTGTCTTGTAGAATGGCAGCAATAGTTATATGCAAGCGGTAAACCTGCAATATGAGTAGGTGCGGCTAATATTCGTACGGAAAGAACTGTAGTTCTGCCGCCGACTCCCATAGGTCCGATTCCGCTATTGTTAATTTTTTCTAAAATCTTTTTTTCCATATCAGCATAAAAAGGATCTTCATTGTGACCGTCTATGGGTAAAAGAAGAGCTTTTTTTGCCATGTGTGCTACAGTATCAAAAGAACCGCCGATTCCTACACCGATAACAGCCGGCGGACATCCTTTACTGCCCGAAGCTATGACTTCATTTGCTATAAAATCTACAATTTCATCAGGTGTAGTTGCCGGAATCATCATTTTCAAACGTGATTGATTTTCAGCACCGAATCCTTTAGGCATTACTGTCAATTTTATTTTATCTCCGGCAACTATTTCCGTAAAAATAACTGCCGGTAGATTGTTTCCGGTATTTTTACGTCGCAAAGGATCTTCCACAACTGATTTTCGTAAAAAACCTTCATCATAAGCTTGTTCCACGCCGGCATTTACAGCATCTTCTAAAAGTCCGCCGCAGATATGAACATCTTGTCCCAATTCTACAAATACAAATGCCATTCCGGTATCTTGGCAAAGCGGGAAATCATTTTGAGCAGCTATTTGGGCATTTTTCAGTAATATTTCCAAAACCTGTTTTGCTGCATTTGTAGTT
The DNA here is from genome assembly GCA_017624275.1 of Spirochaetales bacterium. Lineage (GTDB taxonomy): Bacteria > Spirochaetota > GWE2-31-10 > GWE2-31-10 > GWE2-31-10 > RGIG8597. The sequence goes on from JAGANG010000033.1 coordinate 29,859, forward strand.
TCATTTTGTATTGCTTTTAATAAGGCATTTTTTACATCTTCCGGAAGATGATAACTTGCTTTTATAAAAAGCTGTTTTACGGCGGAAGTAATCTGAGAAGCTTCAATTTCCCGCATAGTATCTCCTGTTATTTTATGTTTTCTAATGCGGCGATTTTATCCAGTCTGTTTTGATGTCTGCCGCCTTCAAAATCTGTAGAAAGAAATGCTTTTACTATTGATTTTGCCAATTCCGAACCGGTAGTTCGTCCGCCCATAGCTAAAACATTTGCATTGTTGTGTTTGCGTGTCATTTCGGCCGAAAAAGGTTCACTGCATAATGCACATCGAATTCCTTTGATTTTATTTGCAGCTATTGAGATTCCGATTCCGGTACCGCATATTAATATACCTTGAGCATTTTCTGCGATTACTTTGTTACAAACTTTTTCTGCGTAATCAGGATAATCAACGGAAGACGTGTCGTAACAACCTAAATCTTCTATTTCTAATGCTAAATCTTCCTTTATATATTTAAAAATTTCTTGCTTTAAAGCAAAGCCGCCATGGTCACAACCTATGTAAATCATGATTTAACTCCTAAAATTGTATGTTTTTTTTCAGCCGTATTTTAAACTTTTATAACATCTGGTCAAGTAAAAGAAAGTTATTATGAAGTCATTAACTTTAGTTTTTTTCAGTTGTTCATTTATAAAAATGTGTTATTATTCAGCCTTAATTGAAATTAAGAGAGGTGTTTAAATGAGATTCAGTAAAATCGCATTGGTGCTTTCAATAGCTGTATTATTTTGCTTTGAAGTGTCTGCAAAACCAAGAACTGCCAGATATTACGAAAACATGTACAAACATGCAAAGAAGATGAAGGAAAAACGTAATCTGGTAAAAGAAATGTACAAAGATATAATAGAAGATTATGCTCCTATTATTTCTAATATTATCGACGAACAGTATAATTACGGTATAGAAAAAGATAAAAATTCATTTAAAGATTATGAAGAATGGATTTATTACACTGCGATGTGTGCAGGATCATTGAAACTAAGTAATAAATCAGAACAATTAAAGACTATTTATACTTATGTTAAAACTCCTATTTATATGGGAACAATCGCTCACGTATTGGCATTGACCGGAGACAAAGACGGAGTATTGCCATGGTTGAACGAACATTTACGTGAAATGAATATGATGGTAAGAAAAGGTTCCGGAAGTATAAGTTATAAGGAAGAAATTGTAGAAGGAATCCTTTTGGGAATGAAAGAATTTAAAGATGCTTCTTCTTTCGAACATGTTTTCTTTGCTACGGTTCCTAACTATTCAGAAAAAATTCGTAAATTAGCACGTGAAGTTCTTAGTGAAATTACAGATAATCCGGCTCCGTTAATAATAACTTTTGTAAATGCGGAAGAAGATTTTGAAATTATCAAAGATTTGTTGGATTATGCACATAAAAGTTCTTCATCTAATGAAGATAAAGAAAAATTGTACATAACAGTTTTAGACCGCTGTTTAGGACAGATGGTTGAAAATAATCCGGAAAATATGGCTTATAAACCAAAAGTTGAACAGAATGCTGTTTTTTATCTGGGTGAAGTAGCTGCTAAAGATCCGTTGGCTGTAAAATTGATTGGTGAAAAATGGAAAGCTGATAATAAAGATAAAAGTGGCGTATCTGAAGATACAAATGTAAAATTGACTAACATTGATGCTTTACGTAAAATAGCTACTCCGGAAGCAACAAAAATATTGTTGGAAAATCTAAAATTCTATTATGAAGCCGGTAAAGAAGGTTTCGGAACAGGTTACGGTACAAAAGAAGGAAACAAAATTTTTATTGCCGTAATCAGAGCTTTGGGCGAAATCGGAACTGATGATGAAGATGTTTTAATGGCATTAAACTTAATCAAAGTTTCAGATGAGTTTGGTGCTCCGGTAATACATGAAGTAGAAAAAGCTTTGGAGAAATTACAATAGGTTATTAACAAATAACTTAAAATAATAAAGGGCTGTCTAATATTAAAAGTTATAGTGTCATAGATGCTGAAATAAAAAATCAGCATGACAAAACTTTGTAGACAGCCCTTTTTATTTGCCGGGAAGTAAAACTGTCATTTTATAAATCGTTAAAATTATTCTTCTAATAGTTTTTTTATCAAATTGTACAAATTGACAGCTTCTTCCGGTGACAATTTTATGCATGACGCCATTTTTTCCGGGATTTTAACAGCTTCTTCTTTTAATGCTTTACCTTTTTCGGTAATTGTTACAACCAAAATACGCTCATCTTCCTTACTGCGTTTTCTGTTTACAAGTCCTTTTGTTTCCAAACTTTTTAAAAGAGGTGTTAATGTTCCCGAATCAAGAAACAATCTTTTCCCTAGATCTTTTACATTAATAGTTTCTTTTTCCCACAAAACCATCATTGCAATATATTGAGTATAAGTTAAATCGATTTTGTCCAAAAAAGGGCGGTAACGTTTTATAACTTCTTTAGATGCAACATATAAAGGGAAGCATAATTGATTTTCCAGTTTCAGACGGTCATCTATTGTCATTAAAAAGTCCTTAAAAGATTATTTATTTATTTTCTTCATTATATGCTTTTCTGACAGCTTTTGCCAGTTGGTCGGCACACGAAGTCGGTCGTCTTCCGCAACAATTTCCCAGTAAGTGCGACTCAATATAATCAACGGTTTTACCTTCTAATAAGGTAGAAATCGCTCTTAGGTTTCCGTTGCAACCTCCGGTAAAAACGATATTGCGGACAATATCGCCTTCAAGTGAAAAGTCAATTTTTGATGCACAAACATTTTCTGTGTGATAAGAATAATTCATTTTTGTCTCCTTTTATTATAATTGTTTTATTATTTCGTTTTCAAGTTTTTCCGGCGTAACAGTAGGGGCAAATCGAGCTGTTACATTGCCGTTTTTATCAATTAGGAATTTTGTAAAATTCCATTTTATCGCATTTCCGAAAATTCCGGCTTTTTGCTTTTTTAACCAAGTATACAAAGGGCTTTCATTTTTACCGTTTACGTCAATCTTCGCAAATTGCGGGAAAGTTATTCCATAACGAGATTGGCAGAAATCAAGAATTTCTTCCTCTGTCCCGGGAGCTTGATTGCCGAATTGATTGCACGGAAAATCCAAAATTTCAAAACCCCGAGATTTATATTTTTCATATAAATCTTGTAATCCGTCGTATTGAGGCGTAAAACCACAGCCGGTAGCCGTATTCACGATTAAAATCACTTTACCTTTGTAATCAGATAAACATACATCATTACCTTCTGCGTTTTTCACAATAAAATCATACAATTCCATATGACCTCCTATATTTATTGAGTAATATTTAATTGAATGCAATTTAATATTACTCAATAAATATCTTTGTGTCAACAAAAAAAGAGAAATAAACATATTATCTTTTGAAAAGAATGAACTTGCCTTAAGTAAATGTTGAAAAATGACGATGTTATTTTGTGATTTATCACAATAAACTACATTAAATAAGCGAAATCTTTCGTTAGAAAGAGGTAATTATGAAATTTAAAGCAAAACTCCTTTTACTTAATATTTTGAGTATTGTATTACTTGTTTCCTTTATCTATGGAGTTGTCATTATCAATTTACAAAATTCTTTCCATAGAAATCTTGAAAACTTTGACCGAGAGTTAAAAGATTCCAAAAATACCTCTTTACTTGCAAATTTGGCTTTGGCGGAACACACGTTAAGCGAAATTAACGGACAAGCAAAGTATCAGACAAAATTTATTACGGATGAAGATGAAAAGAAAAAAATAGAAGATGAATTTAAAGAACAGGCTATAAATATTCTTACTCGTGTAAGCCGTGAAAATAAAAGAAATTATTTCTTTGCTATAAGATTTGATGAAGATGATAATCCTTATTATGTTTTTCACGGATTAAGACAAGATTTACGAGATCAACCTGTAGATGTAAGCAAGGCGTATCTTCGCAGAATTGTGGAACGTCGTTTGAGAGCCGGACTTTCATTGCGAAAAGGTGACAGAATCAGTTATCCAGAAAAGAATTTTGCTCGTAATAAATTGGATGATATTCGTGTCGTTGACGTAAAACACTTTCAAGCGTGGGATTGGTTGATTGTTACCGGATATTATCAGAGTGAAATTGATAATATAATGGGCGAAATGCGTAAAACAATGACTCACGATTTGGTAATGATGATTTTCTGGATTACGTTAATTTCCGTAATAGTGGGTGTAGTTATCGGATTTGTAAATCTATTGTTGATTAAACAAATGCTTAAACCGCTTCTTGCATTGTCAGAACATGCTTTGACAGTAGCAGAGGGTAGTTTGATTCAATTTAAATATCCGTACAACAGAAAAAATCATGATGAAATTGCTAAGTTAATTTATAGCTTTAATAAATTAATTCGCAGTTTTACTTCAAGTATGCGTAACATTAACGAAGTTTCTACGAGATTGCAGATTTTGGTTAATAACAACAGCGAAACGGCAGCAACTTTGTCTAATGTAACAAATGTAGAGTCTTCTTCAGTAAAAGAAATTTCTGCAAACTTGGAAGAACTTTTGACTTCATTTGATGAGATTTCACGAAATGCTATTTCCGGTGCGGCAGAATTGCATGAAAGTGCTAAATATGCGGAAGACGGATATGCTAAAATCGATAAAATCAGCCAGAGTATTTACGATGTGTCTACTCACTTCAGTGCGATTAAAGAATCTTTGGCGTTGATATTCAGCATTTCGGAACAAACAAATTTATTGGCGTTGAATGCTTCTATAGAAGCGGTAAAAGCCGGTGATGTAGGAAAAGGTTTTACCGTAGTCGCAGATGAAATTCGTAAATTGGCTGATAAAACTCATATTATCGCAACAAAGATTAACGAAAGTATTGACAGTAATGAAATTTTTATTGAAACAGCACGTCAATTAATGGCAAATTCTCAAGAAACATTTAAAGTTCTTATAGATTCAACTGTTTCATCTCAAAAATTGATTTCAGATATTGCCGATTCCATGAAAGTTCAAAATAGTCGCGGTGAACATATTATGGACAGTGCGACTACAATCAGTGATGCTTCTAATAATATTGTAGACGTTGTTAATCAAACAAAACGTACAAACTTAACAATCGAAGATGTACTTAACAAACTTATTTCTACAATGAAAGTATTTAAATTCGAAAATAACGCAGCTAAAGAAAACAATAGTCTTTCTGCAATATTGAAAAAGCAGAAGGCTAAAGGTGCGGATAATTCCGATGTGACTTCAGATGATGAAAATGATACAGCAAAAAATAATGATGCAGTAATACAAGCGGAAGCTGAAAGCGAAGATTTTGTACAGGAAAATCAGCTGGTTTCCGATACAGAAGAAAATACTGAAAATACGTAGAACAAATATAACTACGCAAGGAATAAAATGTACCGCCGGAGAATTTGTTTTCTTTAGCGGTACATTTTTTTTGCAGAAACATTTGATTTGATAGATTTTTATCCATATTTAAGATGTTTTTCCGCATTTGACTTTTCACTTCAATTTCTGTAGAGTGCGACTTTAATATTGAGGAAATAATATGAAAAAAATTATTATTACCGGCGGAGGTTCCGGCGGACACGCAATGCCGGCAGTGGCTATAGCACAGCTTTTGCGTAATTATGAAAAGAAAAGCGGAGAGAAAATAAGAATTCTCTATATAGGATCAAAAAAAGGTATCGAGGAAAAAATAGCCGCACGAAATCATTGTGCGTTTGTTTCAATCAGTACAGGAAAATTGCGTCGTTATTTTTCATTGGAAAATCTTATTGATTTCTTTCGTGTAATAAAAGGGATTTTTGACAGTTTGGTAATTATAAAACGTTTTAAACCTGATATGATTTTCAGTACCGGCGGTTTTGTTTCAGTTCCGGTTGTTATAGCCGGACATTTTACCGGTACACCGTCGATAATCCATGAGCAAACAGTCGATGCCGGGCTTGCAAACAAAATAGCCGGTAAGTTTGCAAAAAAAATTGCTTTGACGTTTGAAGAAAGTGCTAAATATTTCTCGGCAGCTAAAACTGAGATTACCGGTATTCCGTTGCGTGAAAGTATTTTTGATGTAGATAAAGAAAAAGCTTATTCATTACTTCCCGTAGTGCGTGATTTGCCTGTAGTTTATGTTTCCGGCGGCGGCTTGGGATGTCATTTATTAAATGAAACAATGCAAAAAATCTTACCGGAATTATTAGAGAAAATGAATGTTATAGTTCAGGCAGGAAATGCTAATGACGGAAAAGATTATCTAAACTTATTGCGTTTCAGAGAAAGTCTGGACGAAAAGCTTAAAAAACGTCTGACTGTATTTAATTTTATCGAAGAAGTCGGAAATGTATTTGCAATAAGTGACCTTGTGGTAGCACGAAGCGGAGCCGGAACTGTAAATGAATTGATTGCATTAAAATTGCCGGCAATATTTGTTCCGCTGGCAATAGCTACGGGAAACGAACAATTTAAAAATGCGTCGATAATGAAAAAAATCGGCGGAGCTGAAATCATAGAAGAAAAAGACTTAACGCCGGAATTGTTACTGAAAAGTATCAATGAACTTTTCGACAGCGGCAAGCTTACGAATATGAAAAATAATTTGCAGAAATTGAAAAATTTTTGCGGCAATGAAAAGCTTTTGAAGTTGATTCTTCAAACATTAAATTTAAAATATACGGAGGAATAAATGGTATTTTTAGGTCAATTACTTTCCGGATTTATACGAATTTACATGTTAATACTGACATTACGGATTTTTCTTTCATGGTTTAGATTACCCGATAATTCATTTACTAGAATCTTAGGGATTTTTACCGATCCTGTCCTTGATGCATTCCGTCGAATTTGTCCGTTGAGAATCGGTTTTTTTGATTTGTCACCGATGATTCCTTTGTTACTCGGCAGTTTGTGCGACTCCGTAGTGACCACATTATTAATTAACGGTCGCAGTTTTTCAATCGGTTATATAATAGAAATTGCATTGTATATCGTGCAATTTTTTGTCAATATTTTCTCGTTTGTTATTGCATTTTCGGCATTGATACTTTTGATTGTGGATATTTTTATGCCGCACAATATTATGCCGCTTGTTACAATGGTAAGGTCGTTTTTATCACCGATTATAAGATGGCTTCAGCGTCATTTCTGGATAAACAGTCATAATTCAATGCGTATTTACTACATTATAATATTGGTAGCTACGGCTGTATTTTCTACACTTATCGGGTGTGGAATCAATCTTTTGATTTTATTATCACGTAAATTTTAAGGTTTAATATGCTGCTTTCTGCATTATCTCATCCTGTAAGTAATTTAAAAAATTGCGGGCCGAAACGTGCGGCGTTGTTGAAAAAACTGGGGATTTTTACCGTAAAAGATTTGCTTTTATTTTTTCCCCGAGCATATTCAGACCGGACGGCTTTGGTATCGTTGCGAGAAGCTGCACAAAACGGCAGCGGAACCGTTCGAGTAAAAGTAATAGACCACAGATTAATTGGAAATCGTTACAAAAAATTTTTAAAAGTAATTGTGCAGGATACCGTCGGGACTTTCGGTGCGTTGTTGTGCTTTCATCGCAATTTTTTGAAAAACAAATTAAAGCAGGGAGATTCCTTTTTTATTACCGGAAAGTTCTCAAAGAATTACAATGAGATTCAATCCTCTTCATTTGAAATTGAGCCAATCGGAGAAAATGAAGAATTTACCGGAAAAATCATGCCGGTTTATCCGTTGACTGAGGGGTTAAATCAAAATATTTTACGCCGATTGTTGCAGGATACTATAAAGGATTACATTCCTCGGCTGGAAGAAGAATTACCCGAATGGTGCATAAAACATTATCGACTTTACGGCGGTGCGAAAGCAATACAAGCTATTCATTTTCCGCTTTCGAGTAACGATTACTTGGAAGCTCGTCGTAGACTAATATTTGAAGAGTTTTTTTTCCAAAAGCTTTTTCTTATTGACCGAAAAAATCAGTCACGACAAACAAAAAATAAGCGACCGGAAATTGCACATAATTACCAAAAAGCAGTAATCGAACATTTACCGTTTTCATTGATGGATTATCAAAAAGCGGCACTTGAAGAACTTCGCAAAAATATGTTTTCCGAAAATGTTTTTTCTATATTATTGCAGGGAGATGTAGGCAGCGGAAAAACATTAGTGGCACTTTTGGCAATGCTTGATGCGGTAGAATGCGGATATCAAGCTGTACTGCTTGTTCCTACGGAAGTTTTGGCTACTCAACATTATCGAACTATCAGAAATTATACTCGTGACTTATGGCTTGATACGGCACTTTTGACAGGGAATATGTCGAAAAAAGAGCGTGATAATATTTTGTCGGGATTGAAATCCGGGGAAATAAAAATTGCAGTTGGAACTCATGCTTTGTTCAGTGCCGATGTAGAATATCGTAATCTTGGTTTTGCCGTAATAGATGAGCAACATCGATTCGGAGTAGAACAACGTTATCAACTTCTTTCAAAAGGAACAGGTGTAGATTTACTGTTGATGACTGCGACTCCCATTCCGCAAAGTTTGGCTCAGTCTTTATATGGCGATTTAGATCTTGTAACAATGCGTGGAAAAATCACCGGACGGCTTCCCGTACGCACGTGGGTAGTAGAAGATAATCAAGAGCGAATTACATCAATGCATGCCTGGATAAAAAAAACATTGGCAGAAGATGACGGACGGGCAATTTTTGTTTATCCGTTGATAGAAGATACCGGGAAATCGGATGTAAAAAACTTACAAGATGAATCTGAAAAACTTGCCGGTATTTACAAAGACGAAGGCTGTATTTCTATACATTCCGGCACACCGGCACCGGAAAAAGACCAAATTATCCAAGATTTTCGCAGCGGAAAAATAAAAGTACTTGCAGCAACTACGGTTGTAGAAGTAGGGCTCGATGTGCCGGATGCCAATATTATAGTAGTAGAAAATGCAGATCATTTCGGGCTGAGTACACTTCATCAGTTGCGTGGGCGTGTCGGGCGAAACAGCAAACAAGGATACATGATATTAATTCCCGGGGAAAGAGTAACGGAACAGGGAATGCAAAGATTGGGAATCTTGCGTAATGAACATGACGGTTTTCGTATTGCCGAACAGGATTTGCAAATGCGTGGGCCGGGGGACTTTATAGGAAATCGTCAATCGGGAATGTTTAATATCAGGCTGGCGGATATTAAACATGATATGCAATTACTGCTCGACAGCGGAAAAGCAGCCGAACATTTAGCAAAGGAAGACCCGGCAATGGAACAGACTCAACATATTATTACACGGGAATCATTCCATTTACGTATAAAAAACTATATCGATAATATTACAACTTAGAAAAGTATTGATTGGAAACTTTATTTGACTTTTCCAATGAAATGATTATAAGTACTTCTAAAAAAAGAAATAACGGAGAAAAAATGTTCGCTGACGGAGAGATTTTTGAAATTATAATGTTGATTTGCTTTGGTTGTTCGTGGCCGGTAACGATTTTAAAAACAGTAAAATCAAAAACTGTAAAAGGCATTACGCCGATATTTTATTATTTAGTATTAATCGGGTATATTTCCGGAGCAATTTATAAATTCTTTTATCATTTCAATTATGTATTTTTTCTGTACATAATCAATATTATCACTGTTTCTACTCAACTTTGTTTGTATTACTACTATTATAATAAAGAAAAGAATGGAGATTTACATGCATAGATATAAAAAACAACAAGGTTTACCGGTAACGTTTACGCTTATATTTTTGATGATATTAACATTCATTTTGCAAAAAGCTAATCCGGCGATGTTTGTAAAGTATTTTGCATTGAAAGGCGGTTTTGTAGATTTTTATCCGTGGCAATTTGTTACATATATATTCTTAGAAAATGTTTCAGGTTTTACTTTTTTCTTCAAGGCATTGATTGTTTTTATGTTTTCCTCCTCGTTGGAAGCCGGATGGTCGTCGACAAAACTGGGAATATTTTTAGTTCTTACTGTTTTACCTAAAAGTATAATAGCTGCGATTTTCTCTATTTTTACTCCCGGGCTTCCTTTAGAAGCAATTCTTAACGGAGTAGACGGATTATTAAATCCTAATTCATTGTTCTTGTCGTTGATGATAGCTTACGGATTTTTACACCGTGAAGAAGTTATTTATTTGTTCTTTATTATTCCGATAAAAATCTGGACGCTGGCTGTTATTTCAATAATTTTTGCTGCAATAGGAATGTTGGGAACATTGGCAACGATGGGATTGCCGTTGAATGTAATACTTACGATAATCCAGCTTTCGGGATATTTGGGAATATTAGTTTTTTCCGGACAAATATTCCGCTTGGCAAATGTAAGCCGAAAATATCACGTCTTTAGAAAAAAACATGTATCGCCTGATACAATAACATTGGAAGAAACCCGAAAAGTATTGGAAGAAATGATAAAAATAACGGAAGAAACAAGAGAAGAAGAAAAAAGAAACTCAGAAGACAACAATCCTCTTTGTGATCCGATAGATTTTGATGAAAATGACCAATATTGCAAAGATTGCGAAAAATTCAAACGCTGTTTAGAGCGAAAAAAAACTACAAAATAATAAACATTTATGCCGGATTAAATCCGGCATAAAAAAGCTTGCAAGTGTAACCAGATTTATATTTTTATAAATAAACTATTCATTCGATTTATCAAAATCAGTTACTTTTCATTGATAACTTCCGTTAATGCCGATTCTACAAAATCTTTATAAGTCATACTTATTACTTGTTTTATGCTTTCTTGAAAATGTTGAGGAACATTGAATGAAGCAGAAATCGGCATGAATAAATGACAAACATCGATATTTAACGCTTCTGAAATTTGCGATAAAGTTTTTTCGCTGGGCCATGCTCGGGAAAGTTCCACATTTTTAATTGTTTCTTCTGACATTCCAATCATTTCTGCCAATTGAAATTGAGTCAATTTTCGTGATTTTCGTATTCTCTTTAAGTTTTCGGCTAATCTGTTCTGTATTTCTTTGGTTTGCATAATTTTACTTATGCCTAAATAAGTTACAGAATTTAATGAAATTACAAGACATATAATTAAAAATATGTAGTAAAAACACTTATAAAAGTGTATTGTTACGACACTTTAAAATTTTTAGGTAATGGTTAAAGCCTATGAATAATAAATAAATTTAGGAGTATGAATTATGAGTGATCTTTTAGACATGTCCAATGTCATCGATAGTTTTAAAGCTGTCAGTACAGATGCAAAGCAAATGATGATTCCGGGGAATAATGCAATTTCTGCAATTACTACAGGCATTTCCAATTTGGGAACCGGTGCGTTATCGGCTTGGAGTAATCGCACGATAGCCGGAATGAATTTAGCAGCAAGAGGTGTTACTGCTGCTGGTAGTGCAGTCGGAACAATCTTGAACGGCTGGCATGAAGAAAAAATGCAAAAGATTAATAATAAACACGAAAGAAAAATGCAAAAAATGCTTTATGAACATGAAGAATATATGCTGGAAGAGGAAAATCGTCATGCTGAAGTTATGCTAAAAGAACAACTTCGCCATGAAAGATATATAATCCGTGAACAACGAAAAGTCCTGGAAAAAATACTTGAAGTCTCACTTGCCACCTACAATAAAAAAGCAGAATTATTAACGGCTCAAATGAATTGTATAGAAAGTACTTATCAACAGGAATTGCGACTTATTAACGAAAACATTTCTTTTTTAGAACACGAGAAAGTTAAAATAAAAGACAATATGGAATTGTATATGGAACTAACTCGTGACATCAGAGAACGTTATAAAACAAAAGACGAACTAATACGTGCTTATAATGAAGCTCACGTAAACCTAACTACGGCAATGAAATGTTTGGAGTTAGAGAAGCCACTTGGCTACAGTTTTCAAGAATCTGCAGCACAATTGAAAATGTTAGGAGGTAAATAATGAATAAACTTGGATATACATTTATATTCTTAATATTAATTTCACTTTTTCCTTTTTATGGAATTTTAGCTAATGAAGAAACGAATAACGTACCTTCACAAGAAATTACAGAGAGCATAGAGAAAAAAAATATAACTGAAAATGTAACTGAAAATATAACCGAAAACGTAACTGAAAACGTAACTGAAAACGTAACTGAAAACGTAACTGAAAACGTAACTGAAAATGTAACTGAAAACGTAACTGAAAACGTAACTGAAAACGTAACTGAAAACGTAACTGAAAACGTAACTGAAAACGTAACTGAAAACGTAACTGAAAACGTAACTGAAAACGTAACTGAAAAAGTAACTGA
>JAGANG010000034.1 GCA_017624275.1 Spirochaetales bacterium
AAATATCCGTGAAAGTGATTAATATTAACGTGGATAAAGAAAATCCGATTTTGAAGCGTTGCGAAGCATTGAAAGAATATTCAGAATTTATTGAACAGGTACGTTTCAATATTGAAAACGCTGTTTCTGAACCGCTTACGACTGCGATAAAAGAGGCAATCAAGAAAGGCTTTCTTTCAGATTACTTGAACCGAAAATCTACGGAGGTACAAAATATGTTATTGGCAGAATATGATTATGACACAGACATTGCCGTTCAGCGAAAAGAAGCATTTGATGATGGCATCGCAATCGGTGAAAAAGTCGGCGAAGAGCGTGGCATTTCGATGGGTGTACAACAAGCCAAGCTTGAGACAGCGAAGATTATGTTATTAAAAAATATTTCTTTTGAAATAATTTCTGAATGTACCGGCTTATCTGTTGAGGAAATAGAACAACTGTAAAAGCAAAAAAGGCTGTCATAAAGACAGCCTTTAATTTTTTAGTATCTGTAGTGATCAGATTTGTAAGGACCTTCAACTTTTACGCCGATATAGTCAGCTTGTTTTTGAGAAAGAGTTGTAAGTTTTGCCCCGATTTTTTCAAGGTGTAAACGAGCAACTTCTTCATCCAAGTGTTTAGGAAGCATGTAAACTTTTCCTGCTTCCAATTCGTTTTGTTTTTCCCACAATTCAATCTGAGCCAAAGTTTGGTTAGAGAAACTGTTAGACATAACAAATGAAGGGTGTCCTGTAGCACAACCAAGATTTACTAAACGACCTTCAGCCAATAAGTAAATACAATGTCCGTCAGGGTATAAGTATTTATCTACAGTACCGCCTTCTCCGCCTTCTTTGATGTTGATTTTCTTGATTCCAGGGAAAGCATTCAATTGTTCTACCTGGATTTCGTTGTCAAAGTGTCCGATGTTACATACAATAGCTTGGTCTTTCATTTTTGCCATGTGTTCACTTGTGATAACATCACAGTTACCAGTAGTAGTTATATACAAGTCGCCGAGACCTAAAGTATCTTCTACAGTTTTAACATCATAACCTTCCATTGCAGCTTGTAATGCACAAATTGGGTCGATTTCAGTAACGATTACACGGCAACCGAAACCTTTCAATGACTGAGCACAACCTTTACCAACGTCACCGTATCCGCAAACAACAGCAACTTTTCCGGCAAGCATTACGTCAGTTGCACGTTTGATACCGTCACAAAGTGATTCACGACATCCGTAAAGGTTGTCAAATTTAGATTTTGTAACAGAGTCGTTTACGTTGATAGCTGGAACCAAAAGTTTTCCGGCAGCTGCTCTTTGGTACAATCTGTGAACTCCTGTAGTAGTTTCTTCACTTACACCTTTCCAATCAGCTACAACTTTGTGCCATTTTTGGTTGTCGTTTTTCAATTCTCTGTTCAACAAATCAAGAATAATTTGTTCTTCTTGGTTAGCACCTTTGCGGTTGATAGTTTCAGGATCGTTTTCAGCTTCGTATCCCATGTGGATTAACAATGTAGCGTCTCCACCGTCATCAACGATTAACTGTGGACCGAGTCCGCCCGGGAATGTCAAAGCTTTCAATGTACAATCCCAATATTCTTCCAAACTTTCACCTTTCCATGCGAATACAGGAATACCTGCAGCAGCGATTGCAGCGGCAGCGTGGTTTTGTGTAGAGAAAATGTTACAACTTGCCCAACGAACATTTGCACCTAAAGCGTGTAATGTTTCGATTAAAACAGCTGTTTGAATTGTCATATGCAATGAACCTGAAATTCTTACACCTTTCAAAGGTTGTTTAGCTGCATATTTTTCACGAATAGCCATAAGACCCGGCATTTCTTTTTCTGCCATTTCGATTTCTTTTCGTCCCCAATCTGCAAGGGAAATATCAGCGATTTTGTAATCTGACATATAAAAACTCCTTATATATATTTTAAAATCTAAAGCATTTTCTTCCTTATTATAATAGGGAAAAATTACTCCGATTTTGTAGCCTTAATAATTATAATTTTATGCTGCATATACGGTTTTGACATTTGCATTTCTACCTGTAAACCGGCCACATTCAGCCATGTAATCAATTCTTCTCGTGAAAATCCCAACCACAAGTCGCCTTGTGTTTCACGGAAATTTTCATCATTATGTTCTTCCATATCAATAATAAATATTTTTCCTTTATGCTTTAAAACTCTGGCAGCTTCATTTATCGCCGCCCCCGGCACCGGAACATGATGAAGAACCATATTTATAAAAACCACGTCAATCGATTCATCCGCTATAGGCAACGATGTTATATCACTGTTAAAAAGCTCATAATTCAGCGAAGTTTTTTTTGCAAGATGTTCTGCCATTTGCAACATCTTTGCCGAACGATCTACCCCGATAACTTTATTACAAAACGGAGCTAAAACCGGCAAATTTCGCCCGTTACCGCAACCGATATCTAAAATTGTATTGTAATGTTCTTTTATCACGTCTGCAATTTCTGCGGAACTGAATATATTATCAAGAAATTGCATTAATTGCTTATGTTCTTTTTCATCTATTGCAGCAAAATATTTTTCAGCCTGTTCCTGACGTTTTTTCAAAATCATGGCAATCTTAGCATTATCATTTTCGACTTCTTCGGGAAGCCAGCTTTTATCAACATTTTCTATTACTTTTGCAAAATGTTCTCGGTAAAAAGTAGAAAGTCGGTAATAAATCCACATTCCTTCTTTCTTACTTTCAACTAATCCGTTATCTGATAAAATTTTTAAATGATGAGAAATATTCGATTGGCGTCCGCCGATAACGAATAAAATCTCGTTTACTGTATAAGTTCCGCTGTGAAGAATTTGAATTATTCTGAAGCGAGTTTCATCGCCTAATGCTTTAAAAAGTTTTGTTATTTCCATATTACTATATCAATAAATATTGATATATCACTATAATATAGATTGTGCAACTACAAACACATAAAAAATTATTATTTCGAATATCTTACTTATCAGCATTACAATTCATTCAATATTCATTATCCGATAAAGCAAATAAGGATAAAAACAACACTTTCTTGTTATTCAAAATTAATTAATCTATCACAACTCGAAATCTAAATCTGTAAATTGTTATTTTTTTTACCATAAAAAAGTTCCTAGGAAGTTTTTGGGAACATTTGGGAACTTTTTTTTGTTGAAATCCTTGAAATTCTGAACGATAACAATTGACAGCTAAATTGTAACAGCCGGCTAATTCTTACAATTTTGTGGAAAAACTCAACAGTTTACAGGAGGCGATAAAATGAACAAGTTATTAATCAATTTAGTTTTACTTTTTTTATCAATGTTTTTTTCATGTACGCAGGCGTCTTTTCTTGAAAAGGAAACAGAACAAAACGGCAATAGTGAAACAGTCACATCTTTACCCAAAGTTGATTTTACGATTTCCGGTGAAAATGTAGTAAATGTTCCGTTAGATACAGAATTTTCTACATCGCTGACACTCAATAATAATGCAGAGTTTGAAGATTCTTATTCGATTTCCGTAGACTCTCAGTTTGCTGATGTAAAGCTGTCAAAAAATATGCTTACAATAAGCGGTAAGTCACACAAAACAATAACATTGACTGTAAAACTTACAGAAGAAAAAAGTACAGTCGTCAAAATAATTTGCAGGTCAAAAATCAATCCGGATATTGAACGTGAATTTTCAATAAAGCTAGACACGATTGACAATGATTTTTCAGTCACATCTGATGTCAGTTATTATGTAAAAAATATAGAAAGTAAAATAAAAGTAGAAATGACAAATAATACAAAGCGAACGGAATTGATTTACTTGCGTTTTGATAAAGTTCCGTCATTTGTATGGCTGAAACGATTGCCGATGTTGATAAAAATGTTACCGGGTGAAAAAGTGACATTAGATTTTCCGTACTCTGTAAACGTCAATTGTGATAACAAAATTACTTTTGATTTAATTGTTTATTCCGGAAACGGAGAAAGGAAACGACAAACTAAGGAAATTACACTGTGGGATTTAACTTCGCGTCTTGTGAGTTTGACAAATGAAGATGATACAAAAAGCCAAATTGATTTGACCGAAGAAGCAAAGGCGTTGCAAGAAAAATTTCGAGCAAATGACTATATACAAGCAAATGAGATTGCCGGACAAATAGTTTCAAAACTTGCAGACTTTGCCGGAGTAGAACAACCCGAACCGGAAAATGATATGTTTTTCATTGATGCTGACGAGCCGGACGTACGAATCGAAGTGCCGCAAACACCGGAGATTTTTTCACAAAATATAGGTGAGTTTAAAATCATTGCAACAGAAAACGCTGTAAGTGACGCATGTTTCCAATCAGGCGTTACTCATCCGAACAACCTTTTTTATATTGACGGCGTTGCTTATTACCTACAAAAAAACGGACAGCCGTATATCCCGACAAAGAAGTTTGTAAAAGGTGTACCGCTGTTGAAAGAAGACGGAACAGAAAAAGGGACATCATATTTTAAATATGAAAAAACAGTTACCGTAAACATGAAATCACATACTACATCCGGAAACTCAAGCGGTTATGAATACGATACATTCGAAGAAGACCAAAGAAAAGCGACAGAGGGATATTGGAGAATACAAATCGCTTCACAGCAAGATTCAAGCGGAGTAACTACAAGTTGTACATACAAATTGTATTCTGCTTATACAGCGGTGTGCTTTGAAGTAACGGAAGAAGCAAACGACAGCCGAGAGTTTTTGGCTGAACTCGACAACGTTCCGACAAGCAGAATCGTGATATTTACTCACGGAACACTTTTTTATAAATGGGTAACCGAAGCTAAACAACACGGAAGCTATTATATGTTCTGTGAAAACGGCGAGGGAAATACGGCAGCATTTTTTAAACAACCGTCTGTAGCAAATGCATTGAACCTTGATTATTCACAAAATGACAAAGCATATTACTTTAACTGGTCGGGCGAAAACAACTACGACCACCGTGACAAAGCCGCCGTTGCATTGGAAAAATTTATATATGACAAAGTCGCCTCAAACCTTTTTAATTGCCGAGCTTCACAAATAATATTAATAGGACACTCCCACGGCGTGACAGTAAATAACATCACAATGCACAACCTGCAAACCGATAAAATGGAAACTTTCGCCGGAGAAATCCCCTTTGTAGTAGGACTTAACGGTATCGGCACAAGTACGGCAGATATAGGAGATAACGAAAAATCTAACAGAGATTGCTTTAAATTCCCTGATAAAACATTTGAGTCCCTTGACGGTGATAAGAAAGTTAAAATGTATAATTTTTATGATAATAAAGATACAGTTGTACCTCCTGCGTTTGATGATACAATAATACTTCCGTATAATAGACAAGCAGAGTACATAACGCATAAAGTATTAGCCATATCTTTTCCGCCAATAGCAACTCTATTTGGATTTACGCAATTAATACGAGCATTATCTGGTTTTATACTGCAACAAACTCATATTTCATCTAGAGAAAATGCATTAGAAATAAGTAATGTTCATAATGTTTTATATAATTCATTGAAAACAAAAACTTTCTATGATGAGCACATGAAGTTTTATAATCTTACAAATTATATAGATTTAAGCTGTTCAATTGCACTCAATCCTAATATAACAGGCTTCGCAGAAATAATAGGAATAATACTAATGGTTACAAGTAATTTTGATATTGTAGGAACACTTCTGAATTTAGGTGGAGTATTAATATCTGGACAAGTTAATTTAGATTGGGCACCTAATGTTTTTTTTCGTCTAGGAGTTAATGGTATTTATGAACATCAGAAAACAAGAATATCTAGAGGTTTTGTAGATTGTATAGATAAAATCCCAACAGAAATATTAAATGACAAAATAGTAGAGTTGGAGACAATAAAATGAAGCGATTATTTTTAATGTTAGTTTTAGTTTTTTTATCAATAGAAGCATTCGCTTATTTCCATCCGGTATGTCAAAACGCTTTTATTCTATCAAAAGATGAGTTTGAGTTTCGAGGTTTAGCCGGTTTTGCAATGAATATGGGACCGACATCTTTACCGCCGTTCGAATATTCATCTCCCGTTATTTCCACCAGAGAAATACATTTATCAATATCAAGTTTATTAGGATTTCAGACTCGTTTCCGTTGTTCGTCATGGTGCGAGTTTCAATTGCGAGCAAGTAATAACTTTTGTTTCGAAATGGGAATTATTCCCGGAACTTTTCTTTGGGTAGGTATTGTTCCCAATCCTAAGTTTCATTTATTGCAAGAAGCCGGTTTTAAGTTCAAACTTTTTAACAGTAAAAAGATTGACGGAGCCTTGTTGATAATGGGCGGGTTCGGTTTTGGACGTGAAAGAGTATGGGAAATTCAATTTTCGGCTCCTTGGTATACGGATGCGTCGCTTTTTGTTTCGCCTATTTTTACTATTCATACATTGGGCAAGAAAAAATTGAGAGAAATTACATTGAGTCTTCCGTTATCGGTAAGAGCCAATTTGTTCGAGTTTGACAATAACGGAAATGTCGGATTTGCCAGAATACGCCGTTCTATTCCGTCTTGTACTGCCGGAATAAGTCTCGGATTTGATACTGACATCAAAAAATTAAAATATCACCATGAAGTCTTTTTTCAATACGAGTTTACTTTGTTTACATCGGCAAACGGCGAGACAGCCAATGTTTTGCAAAATTTTTCATACGATTATGCCGGAGCAGAAAATATTATCAGTATCGGCTATCAAGGCTCAATCGGCAAAACAGTAAAACTAAAGGGGGAATAAAATGCGAAAGTTTATAATTTTAGTCTTATTTTTATTACCGTTGTTTGCCGGTGCGGCTGTTGAAATGCAAACGGAAACTTTACCGACTTATGAAGTTAAATACAAAAGACGTAAAAAAGCTCCCGAGAAAGCTGTAATGACTAACATCACTAAAATTTATTGCGGAAGTTTATTAGCTGAATATTCAATTTTGACATTAGGCGGTTGTATATCGTCAGCGGTTTTTACTTATGCTACAGATTATGTTTTTGCTCCGGTTTTATTAGGACTTGCAACCGGCGGTTTGTTCCTTTCCGGAATCAGTATGATTGCCTCAGGAAGTTACGGATATCGTAAAACATTTGTCTGTACTGATAATTTACGACAACGATTTGAAAGAAAGATTTCCCTACTTGAAACTTCTGCTATTATTTCCGGTTTTGCTTGCGGATTCGGGATGTTGCTTGCCGGTGGTGGAGTAGCAGTGTTGGTAAGTAATTTAAACTTACTGAATAAAGAAGAACTAGCTGTCACCGGAGGAATTATGACCGGTATCGGCGGTGGTTTTAGCTTACTGTCACTTCCCATACTGATAACAAGTCTTGCAATGTCGGCTTGGCTGAAAGGGCAAACAAACCGGCTTTCAGTAGATATCGGTGTCACTTCCGGCAATAACGGCGAGCTTTCTTGTGATAAAAAGCGTAACGCTTTAGAAAAACCGTCCGGTGTAAAACTCGCCATGAGTGTGAAATTCTAGGAGGTAGCAAGCATGAACAAATTACTAATCATCACAATCATAATAGCAATTTTCCCAATCATGCAAACATTTACTAATGAAATAGAAAATCCGGCAACTGCCACTGTGGAGGGAAGCCCACAAGTAACACCGAAATTTAGTTTGGACGAAAAATCTATAGAAGCAAAAACGTACAAAGCTACAAGACGAACTGCGTTAGGAAGCATTTTTTTGTCATATTCAGGGATATTTACAACTGGATTCGTTCCATTATCTGTATATCTTTTAACAGTTTGTGCCAGTTGGGGATTTATGTTAGCACCTTTTTTGATTATTCCTCCAATAGGTTTCCTCTTCCCCGGAATTATACTACTTGCCAAAGGAATAAAATATTACCGAGAAAAACGACAATTTTGTGACAGTAAGACTTTGGCAAAATATTACAAAGCAAAGACTAAGAACTGGGAAACATTATCGATAGTTTCAGGTGTTATAAGCGGAATAGGATTGGCATTCAGTGGAATAGGAGCCGGAATAATATGTGCCGGAACACTCAATATATATGACACTATTTTATTGAATCTAGGCATAAATATTACGGTTTTAAACGGAGTTGCATTTCTTGGAGCTCTTCCCGTCATGATAACGAGTCTTGCAATGTCGGCTTGGCTGAAAGGGCAGACAAACCGGCTTTCTGTGGATATCGGTGTCACTTCCGGCAATAGCGGCGAGCTTTCTTGTGACAAAAAGCGTAATGCTTTCGAGCGACCGTCCGGCGTAAAACTCGCCATGAGCGTGAAATTTTAAATATTCACGCATAAACAAGGAGGCGATAAAATGAAGCGATTATTTTTTATGTTAGTTTTAACTTTTAGCACGATAACT
>JAGANG010000035.1 GCA_017624275.1 Spirochaetales bacterium
AACAGTAATAACAGCTTCAGTTATTTTTTCACCAAGAAATTCTTCAGCTGTTGCTTTCATTTTTTGAAGAATAGCTGCACTGATTTCTGGAGGTGAAAATTCTTTGTCATCAATTTTTACTCTGGCATCACCGTTTGAACCGGCAACAACTTCGTAAGGTAACAATTGATTTTCATCACCAACTTCATCGAATCTACGTCCCATAAATCTTTTTACTGAAAAGATTGTGTTTTTAGGATTTGTAACCATTTGATTTTTTGCTGATTGTCCAACCAAACGTTCACCTTTAGCTGTATACGCAACAATAGAAGGTGTCGTTCTTTGTCCTTCTGAATTTACAATGACAGTTGCTTCTGAACCATCCATTACTGCCACACATGAATTTGTTGTACCAAGGTCAATACCAATAATTTTACTCATACTATTTCTCCTTTATAATAAATATGATTTTTTACGATTTATTCGGGTTTCCCTACTTTTACCTGAGCAGGTCTAATAACCCTTTCATGTAAAGCGTATCCACTTCTGAATACCTCTACAACTGTTTCTTCTTTATAATCTCCAACTTCCATCATTACAGCTTGATGACGTTCCGGATTAAATTCTTCACCGGATTCACCATACTTTTCTACGCCGTATTTCTTAAACAATAAATCTTCAAATTGCTTTTGAATCATTTCAACACCTTCGATGATTGCATCTTTTTCAGTGTTTTCTTGTTTACCGGAAACCAAAGCTCTGTCAAAATCATCTAAAACAACTAAAAGATCTGACACAATATTAAAATTACCAAATTTCAAAACTTCTTGTTTTTCATTTGCACTTCTTTTTCTAATGTTTTCCACATCAGCCAAAGCTCTTTTATAAAGATCAAAATTTTTATTTGCTTCCTCTGTTTTCTCTGCAAGATTTTTCTTTAAATCTTCAGTTTCAGTACAAATACTTTGAAGCTTTTTTAATTCTTCTAAAAGTTCTTCCTTAGAAGCTTCTTCCCAATTTACTTCAGAAGTTTCAGCAACAGTTTCATTAACAATTTCTTCTGTTGCCAAATCAGCCTCTTTTTCACTCATATAAAAACCCCTTTTTAAGCCTATATTTTATTTTTTCCAATTATTGTAGGGGAAAATAATAAATATAAATAATAGCGTCAACTTTTTTTATTAATTTAAAGCAAAAAAATTATCATTTTATTCGTAAGCTAAAAATCAAGTTTATTTCGATAATTACTTGATTTAAGCCCTATTAATTAGATTTGCAAAAAGTAATCATAAAATTATGAAAGAAAATTTTATTTCCCGTTTTCTATATCTTTTTACTTTATTGCAATTCAATTATTTACTTTATTTATTTCGCTTAAAAAACAACTAAAAGCCTATCAAGTGATTAGGACATAAAAAAAGCCGTCTTAAAAGACGGCTTATATAGCGGGTGATCAGAATCGAACTGACGTAACAAGCTTGGAAGGCTTGTGTTCTACCATTGAACTACACCCGCAAGATGTGCCTCTTATACCAAATACTACACTTGCTGTCAATCTTTTTCTTCAAAATTTTTTATTTTTAATACGGCACAAAGTTCATCACCGCCGTCTTTTTCAAAAGAAATATGAACTTCTTTATCACTTTGAGGAACTGAAACTTTTCTTTCTATATAGATTCCCTCTTTTTTATTTTGAAAAACAAAAGAATAACTTCCCGGTAAACAATAAATTTTTTTATTTTCACCTTTTTTAGGCAAGAAAATATCCTCAACTTCTTGTTCGCCTTGTTTTGTACTCCAAAAATTTTTGTTATCTATCTTAACATCTAACGAAACTGGCGGAACTTCAAAATATACAACTGTTTTTATCTGTGAAAGTTTTATTTTTAAACTTGAACTGTTTATCCAAAACGGAAAATCCATTTCATAAGAAAAAGACGGTAAATATTTATCTGCTTCAGCTTTGAACTCATATTTTTTCCCATTATACAACACCGTATCTTCTAAATATTTTTGCCAAATACCGTTTTCTTCTTTAAAAAAAATATTTGCAGCTATTTTATTTCCGGTTCTTTCATCACACACAAAAATATCAAAATTTATTGGTTTAGAAGTAAAAGTCGGAAGTTTTAATAAAAACTCATTTTTTGCAAGTACCTTAAAAGGTTTTACCGTAAATCCCGCTTCAACAACATTATCATAATTTTTCATTCTTACATGATATTCTCCCGAACGAAGAATAATGCTTTTCTTTTTTATGTAATTACCTTTTCCATGCAATGTATAATTTTTAGTTTTCCCGTTATGCAAATTTTTCAAAGAAATACTTATATCACCGGAATCAAAAAATTTTTCCCCGGTAAACCTTCTGTTTTCTATTTTTATATCTGCAATACCGTATTTACATCCCAAGTTCATACACGACAAAAAAAGCGTAGGAGAATAAGTTTTTATTGAAAAAAGTAAAAATAAAAACACACAAACAGCAACAAAACTATTTTTCCCTATTTCAAAAAATATAAACAAATCCGGATAGCGATACAATGCAAGCCGTTCAAAAAGTCCGCTTGTTACACCTACACCGTCTTCTGAAAATTTAATTTCACTGTCATCACCGTTTACAATCAGAGCCAAATCTTTTCTGATTACACTCAAATCTTTAAAACGAAATGAAATAAATTTCGTCAGAATGTGAATAATTTCATCTGCAGTTTTATATCGTTTACGAGAATCATGATGCATCATTTTGCGAATGATAGAAATTAATTTAAAAGGAACATGTTTATTGTATTTTCTGATACCTAAATATTTTCCCTTCATAATTTTCTTTATATTATCATTAGTAAATTCATTAGAAAAAGGACGCTTTGCTGTAAGCATTTCATAAAACAAAACTCCGAGAGAATAAAGATCAGAACAACTGTCAGCGTCTTTTGATGATTTTATTTGTTGCGGTGACATATACGCCGGAGTTCCCAAAATTGTCCCTTGCTTCGTCACATTTTCCGATTCATGGCTTTCCGGACGAAATGCAATTCCAAAATCTGTTAATTTTATTTCCCCTGTAGCTGAAAGTAAAACATTACCCGGCTTTATATCACGGTGAATTACTCCTTCACTATGTGCATATTTCAGTCCCTCGGCAATTTTTAAAATTATATATGCAGCAAGATATACGGGAATTTGTTTATATCTATGAATCAATTCCGACAAACTGTATCCATCAATATATTCCATTATAATATACGGAGAACCGCCTTCATGAAAATAATCATACATATGCACAATATTCGGATGCGAAATATCCATCATAATAGAAGCTTCTCGTTTAAATCGTTCATAAAAACCGGCAGGTGCATTAGGCGAAAGTTTTTTCAGAATAACCTCTTTTCCCAAACCTTGATGAATCCCTTTGTAAACTTCCCCCATTCCGCCTTTTGCAATTTTTCCGAGAACCGAATAACCTTTAATCTCTATTCCCATAACTAGCCTCTCACTTTATCAATTATCAATACACAACGTACTGTCCGGAGATGTTTCCTCAAAAAATAAAGGAACTTCACAAACTGATTCATCTAAAACAATCTCCGGATGACTTTCTGCATCTTCAAAAAAAGCAATTCGCATTAAAGGATTATGAATCTGTACATAACGATCATCATTAATTCTGTTATAAAGCCCACGAATTGGACGATGACCGCCGAAATAATAATCACCGGCAGATTTTCTTCCCAAAAACTCATTCAAAAACCATTCAGCCGTACCTTCATCTGCTTTAAAATTTTCTGTCCATGTAAACGCATCAATCAACATTCCGTCTTCATGATAATTAATTATTTCCTCTTTAGTATAACGACTCGCCGGTTCAGAATGACTTGCTATAAAGTTCTTACCGATTGCAAAAATAGGCAACAATTTTTCAAATGCAGCATATTTTTCTAAAACTTTTTTTCCGTAATTATTCAAAAAATATTCATAAATCATCGCACCTTCATTGGCGTATTTGGCAAAAGGATAATTTCCGTTACCGAATTCATTTAAAATATTTTCATGATTACCTTTCAGAAAATGAAATTTACTTGGATAACGAATTTTTAAAAGCATTACAGCAAGCATTAAATGAAAAGAATCAGCTATTTCTTCATCTATAGCTTCATGTTTTTTATAACGCCCGAAATATTCCTCTTCTGCTTTTCGCCACCTGTCCACCGTAGAAACTTCACTGTGAACGCCGTCGCCCAAGCACAAAAGTACAAAATTTTCATTATCCATCAATTCTAAAACATTACGCTCATCAAAAGGTTTCCACATTAATACTGAATATAGAAAATCTCTTCTTGCGTGAAGATCCGGTAAAATAATCACATAACGTTTATCAGATAAATCAACCAACCCACCGGGATTACCGTTTTTGTCCGACGGTCTGATTTTTTCATTCTCACTCATAAGAACTTCATTAACTTTTCCTACGATTTGCATCAACATTTGTGCTGACGGCGGAATACTTGCAGTGAAAAAAGTTTCAAGTATTTCAAGCATTTCCTGCGGTGATGCTTTCGATATAAATTGAAAAGTTACATTCCATTGATTATTCATTTTCATTCCTTGATAACTAAGCAAAATGTTTAAAATTAATCTAAATAAAACAAATCATTCTTTTGTAAATCTTTGTACATTTTTTCTTTTATAACAGCCAAAAATTCCACATTCGGAAATATTTCTGATATTAAAACTCTGATTTTAGGCGACGCATTCAACTGTCGAACAAAAAATTTTACTCCTTTATCCACATTTTCCAAAGAAATAAAACTTTTCAAATCGTACTCGCCTCGTTCATCAGTAAAAATAATTTTCTCTTGCTGGTTAAATCTGTTTACATCATCATTTACTTGGTTTGCAAAACTTACATCATAAGGCAACAAATACTCCGTCATTGCCAAATTATTAAATATCGAGACTTTTTTTGTATTTACACATTTGCGAATACGAGTAATTTTCAAATCTGCATGACTTTTTCTGTTCAATTGAGAAGTTGAAATCATTCTTAACCGAGCCTCTAGTTCTTCAACCGAATATTCTTCTGCCGTAAAAAATTCCAGAATTTCACATTTAGATTCAATTCCCAAAGACAACGCACTTGAAAATTGAAAACGCGGATGCGGATTAAAACCTTCAGACATTAATAAATTAATATTACCGATACGAAATAAAGTCTCAAAGTGACGCATCAAATCTTTATGAGATAAAAATCGAGACAACCCGCTTTTTGTAAACTCCAAAAAGTATCTGAATCGCTCATTTGTATTACCTGTTGATTCGACTTTCACCTCTTCACTTTTGTAATCATCAATCGCTTTTCTTTTTGAAATTCCGTTACCGCAAATCTTACAATCTTCATCGCATCCTTGATTACAAAGTTTGGACTCTTCATGACGCAATGACAAATCCCGTTCTTTCTTCAAGAATTTATCAGACGGCAAGCAATCTATCATTTTCCAAATATGACTTCTTCCGCCGTTCATATAATCTTCAGGTTTTATTCCGGCTTCATTAAAAACATCAAGATAACGTTGAAAATCAAATTTTTCATTCCATCCGTCAAATCTGGCTCCTCGTAAAAAAGCCTCGTATACAGCCAAACCAACTTTTTCATCACCACGACTGATAAAACCTTCTATATACGAAATTTCCGGTTCATGAGCTTTTACCATTACACGAGTTTTTCTGTAATAATCACGTAATGCTTGAATTCTCACTACGGCTTCTTCATAAGGTAATTGCGGAACATCCTGATAAGGCGTATGCGGTTTTGGTACAAAAGTCGCCACATTTAAATTTATTTTTAATTTCCTATAACGCTCTAAAACTGCATCTACAAATTTCTTTATATTCTCAACATCATTTCCTTCGTCCGGAAGTCCTATCATAAAATAGAATTTTACTAATCTCCATCCTTTAGCTATTGCCGCATCGAGAATCTGATAAATCTTTTCCAAATCAACACGTTTATTTAATGAAAATTGTCCTTCATGACTTCCCGATTCTATCGCAAAAGTAAGTCCGCTTTTTCGCACTTCGGAAAGTTTATCAAGAATACCTATATCAAAAGATTCAACCTTCAACGAAGGTAACGCAACAGAAATTTTTTTAGATTTATATTTTTCATTAAAATAAGTAGTAAGGGGCAAAATTTGAGAATAGTCGCCACTTGAAAGACTCGTAAAAGTAACTTCATTTACGCCGGACAACATCAATCCTTTTTCCACCGATTTCATGATAACGGAAGTATTTTTTTCTCTGTACGGTTTATAAATCACGCCGGCTTGGCAAAAACGACACTTATTCGGACAACCACGCATAATTTCAATATTCAATTTATTCTGTACAATATCAATATTAGGAATAATAACAGAATCCGGGCTGGTATCATTTTCAAATCCCATGTAAATCTGACGCTTTACCGGTTCCGTTGTAAAATCCGGAGAGTAAATCCCGTCAATCTTAGCCAATTCCTGCAAGATTTCTCGGCGTGAAAGTTTCTTTTGTTTTAGTTCACGAAGTTTTGTCATCAAATTTACCAAAACTTCTTCACCTTCACCTACACACGACAAATCTATAAAAGGATTGTACGGAACCGGATTTACTGATGCCGGTCCGCCGATAATAACAATCGGATCATTTTCCGTACGTTCTTCACGTTTTAACGGAACTTTACCGGATTGCAATAATGCCAAAAAATTAGAAAATAAAAGTTCGTATTGAATACTCACGCCTATTACATCAAATTCATTCAGCGGAGTTTTTGTTTCCAAAGAAAACAGCGGTAAATCTAATTTTTTTAATAATTCCTCAAAATCCGTCCATGCAGAAAAAACTCTTTCACACGAAGCAAACGGCAATTTATTAATTACATCATATAAAATTTTTATTCCGTAATTAGACATTCCTACTTCATAAACATCCGGATATGAAATAACCATTCGTACTTCACTGGACTTAAAATCTTTATCAGGAATTCCGGCTTCATTTCCGATATAGCGTCCCGGCTTTTCAATTTCCATCAAATATTTTTCAATCTGCTTGAACATTCTCTCTCCTCTTTTTCTTTTAAAAAAAACATTACCATATTAAAGAAAAATCTTACCATGAACAAAATTATCCACAGTAAGATTTCACGGTAAAAAAATTCTCCCTATTAATAAGGGGAAATTCTATTTAATTTTATATTCATCATCAATCCCGTAGAAAGATAACATGCAATCAAGAATGACCCTCCGTACGAAATAAACGGTAAAGGTATCCCGGTAATCGGCATTATCCCCATCGCCATTCCCATATTTTCAAGAATATGGAACAATATCATACACAACAAACCTACACACACATAAGTAGACCACAAATCTTTTGCCTTATACGCAATCGAAAATCCCCGAAAGAAATAGAGTCCATACAAAAATAACAATAATAAACTTCCGATATAACCGGCTTCTTCTGCAATTACAGGGAAAATAAAATCGGTTGCTTGTTCCGGCAAAAATTTATTTTGCGTCATTTCACCTTGTTGCCAACCTTTTCCGGAAACACCGCCGTTTCCGATAGCTGTCATTGATTGAATAATGTTGTATCCAGTATTCAATGGGTCTGCATGCGGATTAAAAAATATCAAAAGTCTGTCTTTTTGATATTGCTTTAAAAATTTATTTGCCGGGTAAGAAAACATTAATCCGACAAATATAAAGGAAGTAAAAAATACATACCAATAAAATACCGGTTTAAAATTAACGGAAATCCCTTTGATAACGTCAAAATAAGCCAAAACACAAAGTGTAATTGTAACCACAAAAAACAATGCGATTATAATTATGTATTTATAATTCATAATAAGATAAACAATTTCACTTTCATTATTAAAAAACAGACTATTCAAT
Organism: Spirochaetales bacterium; assembly: GCA_017624275.1. GTDB lineage: Bacteria > Spirochaetota > GWE2-31-10 > GWE2-31-10 > GWE2-31-10 > RGIG8597. The sequence goes on from JAGANG010000035.1 coordinate 7,908, forward strand.
GTTGTTACCAAAGGCACAAAAGAAACGGCAACAAACAAACCGAATGTGTACAACAAATAACGCACTTTTACACCGGCTACAAAAGATATTCCAAAGAAAATCGGAATAAACACAAGAGCCGATCCTAAATCCGGTTGAATAATTACGGCTCCCACAGCTACCAATGCAATCAAACCGGCTTTACAATAGACTTTCAAACTTTGTACTTCATTTTGATGTGCTGCATAAAATTTCGACAAAAACAACACCGTTGCTATCTTCAGAAAATCGCTGAATTGAATAGAAAAACCCATTATGGTAAAACGTCGCTGCCCTTTTACACTGGGAAAAAGAAGCGTAAGCATTAAACCTATCAAACATACTACGTAAAAGTAAAATGTAAATGAGGAAATCTGACTAGGTTTTAGAAATAAGATTCCAAAAAACATTAATATGCAAATTATTGCAAACAAAATCTGCTTTAAATACTCTGTTCGCAAATATGCCTGTTTATTTAAATTAGCAGAATATATAAACATTATTCCAAATATTGTTAATCCGATTGCTGTAAAAAACATTAAATAATCAAAATTACGAAACAGCCTTTTCCAATCCAAAATCAGCCTCCATTAATTATTGTAAGAATCACGTATCGGATACCAAAGTTTTTTAGCCGTTGTATGGAAATCTTCTTTATAAAACCAAGAATTCACTACCATCGCAGCAACATTTCCCGCATATTTAAGTGGATGTCCGTTTTCATACTCTATTAAAACTACTACTACAATCTGTTCACTTGCAGGGAAATTAATTGGACCGAAACCGGTAAATAATGAGTGAGTTTGTTTTTTTGCTCCAAAACCTACTTCCGCAGTTCCTGTTTTACCCACAAATTCAAGAGGTACTCTTGCAAAAGCTTTAGCCGCCGTTCCGGTTTTTACTACTTCACGCATTGAATACGTCAAAAACTGAAATGTACTTTTTGAATACGGCACTTGAGTCAAAAGTTCCGGCACAATTTTTTGTTTTACCTCGCCGGTTTGACCGTCTACAATTTCTTTTACAATGTGCGGACGATAAGATTTCCCTTGATTAGCAATAACGCTGATATAATCTGCTAATTGTACAAGAGTAGTTTTTACTTCACCTTGTCCGATACTACTGATTAATGTCAAACCGCCATACCAATTTACACCTTGCTTTGCTGCGGCTTCTATCGACGGAATAAAACCATTTTTTTCAAAAGGAATATCAATACCCGTTCCACGTCCCAAACCAAAAGACATTGAGTATCTGGTAAGCTTTTCTATACCAAACATCATACTTGTATTATAAAAATAAATATCGCATGAATTAGTAAGAGCTTCGTGTAAATCTTGCCATGCATGAAAATTCCAACAACCGAATCTTTCATTTCCCAATCTAAAAGCTCTGTTACAATAGAAAGTTTTAGATATAGGAACTGTGTCCTCTTCCAACACTATTGCCGCCGGAACCATTTTAAATGTAGATCCCGGAGGATATTCTGATTGAAGCGTTCTGTTAATAAGCGGAGTCCCTTGAGTATCAAGAGCTAATTCTTTTTTCTTATTGTTATTTTCCTCAGTCTGTAAAATATAAATATTTGGATCAAAATTCGGGAAACTCGCCATTGCCAAAAGCTCGCCGGTAGTCGGACGCAAAACAACTACACCGCCTTTTCTGTCGGCAAGAATATCCTCAACGTTTTACTGAAATTCCATGTCAATAGTAAGAACCAAATCATCACCGGGTACCGGCGGCTTACTTCTGGCAACATTTTCTTTATTAACATTCATCTTTGCGTCTATTTCATAAGCAATAAAACCTTCTTCTCCACGCAAAACATCTTCATAACTAAGTTCTATTCCGGTTTTACCGACCCAATCCTGAGCCTTATAACCTTTTTCTTTCAATTTAGAAAATTCATCATAATCAATATGACCGATATATCCTATAGCATGACTCAATCGTTTTTTTTCCGGATAATTTCTAATCAGCAATTCTGGCATTTCGATACCGGGCAATTTATCTAAATTCTCACTGATTTTCACAAAATCATTGAATGAAATATTTTCTGCTACAGTGAGCTTTTCTCGCTTCTTAGCAACTTTTTGCAATAATTTTTCCAATTCCGGATAATCAATACCGATAACTTTGCTGACGTAAAGAAGTTCTTGTTGTCGCAAAAAATTATCTTTGCTTAACAACTTTGGGTCTATAACAAGATTATAAGATTTTACGTTATTTGCTAAAACTTTGCCGTCCGATGAAAAAATTCGCCCTCGAATAGGAGGAAATCTGGTTATTGATTCTCGTGTTCTTTTAGAACGCTCACTATAATTACGATTTTTAAAAACTTGAATATAAGTCACACGAAACATTAATGTAGATAATATTGCAAATGCTAATGCTCCTATTATCAATACACGTAAACTTAATTCTTTTTCTAAATTATTGTCTGATGAATTATGCATCATGTTTCTTCACGCTATTAATAAATTGATAAATTGAACGAAAAATCGTAAACAATATCAACGACACTGCTAATGTATAAACATATTTATAAACAAGCGATATATTAAAATAACCTTGCATTTCTTCCGGTGATAAAAATAAACATCCGAATCCTAAATATAAAATTATATAGATTCCAAAAAAGCCTGTTATTGATAATATCGATGCCAAAATAGATTCTGCATTAAAAAGACGATGGGGAGCTGTTGCAGCATAACCTATCAAAAGATAAATTCCTGCATTAAATCCCAACGGCGTAGAACCAGACATAAAGTCCATAGCTAATCCACCAAAAAAGCCTAAAAATATAGAATGCAATCCCTCACCTTCAAATAAAGCTACCAAAGTAACAAAAACGAGCAATATATCAGGACGTACTCCATAAACAGTTATATTTATATGTCTGACATACAAAAGTATAACCATAAAAAGAATCAAAAATAAATCAACAAAAAACTTTTTTATCAAAACGGATTCTCCAGGCTTTTAAAATTATCTTTATCCACATCCAACATCAATACCAAAACGTATTCTAATTTACTGTAATCTTCAGACATTGTAACTTTAGCTTCATTATAAATCTCAAAACGCTTTGACGGAACAATCTCACTGATAGTTCCGATTTCAATTCCTTTACTATAGAAAAATGAATCTCCGGAAGTATAAACAAGCGGACTTATCCCTTCTTCCAAAGAAAATTCTTTAGGCACATACAACAAGCGAACATTTTGATCGGCAGTTCTTTGTCCTTGTATTACACAATGAGTTCCGTTGTAATCAATTACTACTCCTACCTGTAAATCCGGATTTTTCAAAGTCATAACTTTTGAGGCAAAAGGCGTTACCGCAAAAACTTTTCCTACTAAAGCCTTTCGCCCGTTTTTATAACTGATTACCGCCATGTTCTCTTTGATTCCATGGTTTGATCCTTTATCTATAACTAGGTAATCAAACATATTTACAGGATCTCGACCGATAATCTGTGCGGTAAGAGATTTGTAATTAAAACTGTCACGTAACTCCAACGTATTTCGCAAATCAGAATTTTCTTTAATAATCACATTAAAATCAATCAACATCTTTCGATATTGTTCCAATTCAATCATTGCAAGATTAAGTTGTTGTTCCAATTTATTTCTTTCCGCAACCGCATTTACGACACCGTTAATACCCTTTCCGGTAGAATTAAAAATATATTGAAACGGATAAATTATTGAAAATCCTATTTTACCGGCAGAAATACCAACTTTAGTTTCCGTTAATCCGATTAACATTACAGAAACAATTAACAAAACAAATGTTGTCAATCCACGCTTGTGATTAAAAATAAAATCTAACATAGTTTATTTTTGTCTTTTTTCGATAAATTTTCCTGCACCCAAAGCAACACAAAGAAGCGGATTTTCTGCAATAATTACAGGAACTCCTGTTTGTTGTGCTACCAATTTAGACAAACCTTTAAGCAATGCACCACCGCCGGTAAGAACAATTCCGCGTTCTACAATATCTGACGCCAATTCCGGAGGTGTCTGTTCCAATGTTTTCTTAATTTCTTCAATAATTTGACTTACAGGTTCTTGTAAAGCTTCTCTTACTTCATTAGAATCGATTTCTTGAGTTTTAGGCAATCCGCTTATGGCATCACGACCGCGAATTTCAATTTTCTTAGTTTCACCTTCAGCATAAACATTTCCTATCTTTATTTTAATATCTTCTGCCGTAGATTCCCCAATCATCAAATTGTGAACCAATTTTACATATTTCAAAATTGACTCATCGAACTCGTCACCACCTACACGAATTGCATTTGAAATTACCATACCGCCCAATGAAATAACCGAGATTTCGGAAGTACCTCCACCGATATCACAAATCATATTTCCGGCAGGCTCATCAATTGCAATATTTGCACCGATTGCCGCAGCCATTGATTCTTCTATTAAAAAGATTTCACGTGCACCGGCTTGTTCCGCTGCTTCTTTTACTGCACGACGCTCAACTTCGGTAATACATGACGGAATACCGATTGCAATTCTAGGTTTTGTTTTTAAAATATTTTTAGGAGAAACCTTTTCGATAAAATATTTAATCATTTTCTCTGTAGTTTCAAAATCGGCAATTACACCGTCACGCAAAGGACGAATCGCTATTATTTCACGGTGTGTTCTACCGAGCATTTTTTTAGCTTCCAATCCACACGCAATTACTTTTTTAGTTCCACGCTCTACCGCAACAACTGACGGCTCAGAAAGAACAATTCCACGCCCTTTTACATGAACCAAAGTATTCGCTGTCCCTAAGTCAATTCCTAAATCCAAAGAAAACAAATCAGATAGTCTTCCCATAAATCCCACCCCTTTCTAACTCTATAAAAATATCTAATGATAACAAACGTCATAAAAAACTATTTGTTAAATTCACAGTCGTTTTCCGGCTTTCAAATGTCCCGGATCAATCTCTATTGTTTTACGCCATTGAGCTCTGGCTTTAATATTGTCGCGGTAATACAGATAATAAATCTCACCACGTTGAAAATAAGCTTCCGCATTATTTTCGTTTAATTCAATTGTCTTGTCATAATAATACAAGGCTTTTTCATATTTACTCTGTTCAAAACAAATTGTTCCCAATGTAAACAATGCTTTTTCTTTATTCTTTCTTTCCGTAGAAACCTCTGCCGTTTCCTGCAAATATTTTATCGCATCATCCATTTTACCCATTCGGTAATAATTAATTCCTATAGAAAGCAAAACTAAATCATTTTTCTCTAAATCTTGAGATCTCAATAAAATCTGATTTGCTTTTTCATATTCCCCGATATAAGAATAAACCAATCCCAATACATAAAGTAAATCTATACGTTCATTTCCGCACTTAATCGCTCTGTTTAAATACTCAATACTTTGGTTGTAATATCCTTTTCCGTAGTAATAATAAATCTTACCGATACAGAAATAAACATTTCCCAAAAGATCATTAGCAGAATAAACAATCGGAACCTTACGCAAATCCGTCAAAGCAAGTGAAAAATAAACACTGCGTTTACTGCTGTCATGTTCAGCTTCACCTAACAGATAATAAGAAAAACCTCTGTACACAAGAAATTCCGGTTGCAAAGGATTGTTACGCAGTTCGGTATCCATTTTTTCTATCAATTCCAAATAATTTTTATTAGCATAAAGTACACTGTAAGACTCTTTTATCGCCAATTTTTCTTGCTTATCATTTTTTACATGACGAATACAAAAAGTAATTCCCCATATAATAAGACTTAACAGAATTACTATTAATAAAGCATTAAAGAATAGATGAATATAATGTTTTCTTGCATTTTTTCTGCCTACATAAGGCTGATACCCATAACTCAAAATTTATTCCTAAAACAATCCATATCTCTGATAATTAAACAGTGTTTCATATAATAAATACTCTTTATTGTCAATGAAACAAGAAAATAGATACATGATTTGTTTCCCGGTAAGTTACGTTTCTCCATTATTCATTGATTCTTTTATTTGGCGAATCTTCTCAAGACGCTTTGCCATTGTTTGTTCAAAGCCGAAATTTTTAGGCTTATAATAAATTCTGTCTTTTAATTTATCCGGCAGACATTGCATTCCCGTAATAGGCATTTCATAATCATGAGCATACTTGTAGCCTTTCCCGTAACCGGCTTGTTCCATTAATTTAGTAGGAGCATTTCGAATATGAAGCGGTACCGGTAAATCAGGCGAAGTTTCTATATCATGAGTAATTGCTTCTAACGCAACATAAAGCGAATTAGACTTTGGAGCCAACGCATTATAAACAACTGCCTGTAATATAGACAACGTTGCTTCCGGCATTCCCAAAGCTTGTAATGCCTCTCGTGCCGATATCGCAACCTGCAAAGCCTGCGGATCTGCCAAACCGATATCTTCACTGCTGCATTGAATCACACGACGCATTACAGACATAGGATCATCCCCACTTTTTAAGATTTTTACGGCATAATACAACGCCGCATCTGCATCGGAATTACGCATAGATTTGTGAAGAGCCGACAGATAATCATAATGATAATCGCCAGTTTTATCATAACTCGGAAGTCGTCCCTGCAAAACTTTTTGAATTATTTCCTTAGTAATAACAACTTTTTTGCCGCCGTCATTTTCATACGATAACTTCACAGCCATTTCCATAATTCCCAATGCTCGCCTTGCATCTCCGCCGGCAATATTGGCAATATCAGACAACAACTGCTGCGGAAAATCCAACTCTTGCCCCACAGCTTCAGTAGATTTTTCAAGTCCTCGCTGCAAAATTTTCATTAATTCTTCATGTTCCAGCGGTTTAAGAATAAAAACACGCATTCTGGATAATAACGGCGAAATTACCGAAAATGACGGATTTTCCGTAGTCGCACCGATTAAAACTATTGAACCGTTTTCTACATACGACAAAAACGCATCTTGTTGTGCCTTATTAAAACGATGAATTTCATCTATAAATAAAATTGTTTTCTGATGAAAGAAATTAAACTTTTCCTCAGCATCTTTCATAATATCTTTAACTTCTTTTATACCCGAAGTTACAGCACTCATAGATATAAAAACGCCCTGAGTCTGCTTTGCTATAATATTTGCCAAAGTTGTTTTTCCGCAACCGGGAGGTCCCCACAAAATGAAAGATGATAAATCATCATTTTCTATCATCTTCAACAACAAAGAATTTTCTCCGGCAACATTATATTGACCGATATATTCTGCCATTGTTGCCGGGCGTACAAGTTCCGAAAGCGGCGACATAAAAAGCGGTTTATGGACCATTTTTACCTCCAAATCAGTTGACTTATTTTTTTAAGTAAAAGATTTTTGCATTTTCATCCTGTTCAACATAAAAACGTGTTGAAACTCCAAAAAAACCACAACAAAAATATCCGGCAACAAAATTATCACAACAAAACACCTTTGCCTGTAATGCCAACTCTTCCGGAATTCCATGTTTTTTTAATAGATTAATAATCTTTTTTCTGCCGTTAGGAGTATCCAGTTCATCATCAGAAAGTACAGTTCTCATATTTAAAGAACCGACATTCAATGAAAAAGCAAAATCACCGGGCTTATACACTCCGATTTTTTCGTAAAATTGAATATCCCAATTGACATCTTTCGGATAAAACCACAAGTAGCCGCCTTTTGAAACGACATTCATATTATTTTTTCTAATATCAATATGTTGTGCATTCGCAATATGTTCCGTAAATTGCCGTCCGGGTTGAACATTAAAATGATAACAAATCTTTCTTACTATTTCTGAACGGACAGCCACAGGTTCATTAACAAAACTTTTCCTGTCAATACACCAAACATTGCAATCATTATAAAATAAAAGCTTTTCCAATCGCCTGACAGTTTCTTGTTCCAAAAACTGCACATCATTATCAAAACATGCAAACACAGCTTCAAAAGACGCTTCCAGATTACCGGATAATGATTTTAACAACGGAATAATTTCGTTTCGAATCCTGTTACGCTTATAAAGCGGTTGACTGTTAGTTTTATCTTCAACATATTCAATCGCAAATTCTTTCATATAATCATCAATTTGCGTTCGTGATACAGTCAACAACGGTCTTATAATGTCATGATTTACAGCCGGAATGGAAGCTAAAGATTGCAAACTTCCGCCACGCAAAAGATTAAGAAAAAAAGTTTCTATTTTGTCATTCAAATGATGAGCCGTAGCAATAAAACCGTAATCCTCACGAACTAAAACTTCTCTAAAAAAATCATAACGAATTTTACGAGCTTTATTTTCTATACTTCCGCAATTTTGCCATTCGACAGTATCAATACTATGAATAAAAAGTGGCAGATTGTATTTTTCGATAATTGTTTTTTTTACAAAAGCTTCCTCTTCGACCGAATCTTCACCTCGTAAATTATGATTGACATAAAGTACACCGATACGCTTCCCCGGTAAAATTTTCACCAAAACATCAAGAAGCACCATGCTGTCACGCCCGCCGGAACATGCCACCAAGATTCCTTTGTTTAATTTTTGAGAATCTAATGAATTAAAAAAATTATTAATCTTTTGATTGATTTTTTCCATTAAAAAGACTCATTGCCTGTGCAGTATTACCGTGAAGAATCAACTCAAGAGATTTTTCAATCTGAACAAAAGTTTCTTCTTTGAAAGTTTTAAGCTGTTCTTCTGAAAAATTTCCCAATACAAAATTAACAAGTGTACCGTGAACTTCCGGAGCACCTACTCCTATTTTTATTCGTTGATAATCCGCAGTCCCCAATTCTTTTTCAATATTTTTCAATCCGTTATGTCCGCCGGCACTGCCACGCTGACGAATACGAGTCACCCCAAAGGGCAATGAAATATCATCATAAATCACAATCATTTTATCTATAGGAATTTTAAAAAAAGACATTGCAGATGTCACAGCCTGCCCGCTCAAGTTCATAAAAGTTTGCGGTTTCAAAATAACCACACTTTCCCCAAAAAGATTTCCTTTAGAAAAGCAATAATTATTTTTTTTCTTAAAATCGTCAAAACCATTATTTTGCATCAAAAAATCCGCAAACAGAAAACCGGCATTGTGACGATTGAACTGATATTCCTTTCCGGGATTTCCGAGACAAGTAATTAAAAACATAAAACTTTATCCTGTTGATTGTTTGCTCACTTATAAAAGAATGGCTCTAAAATTGCAAGAATGATTTAACGTCAGTTAAATACTCCGTTCATGTACTACGTACATTCACCGTGGATTCGAAATGTCTAACGACATTTCATAAAGTAAAAAAGTGAGAATGAACGACAAAAGTCAGAGCTTGCCGAGGAATGGGGTGGTCATAGGAGGGGAAAACCTGTGGCTTCGCAAAGAGCCGGTGTTCCCCTCCTAACTTCTACCAACTTTGAACCAAAGTTGCATTTCTGGGCGGACTTGTCCGCAAATAAAGCTCTAAACCTTGCAAAGGTTTATAAAGTTTTGCCCCAAAACGATTTCCAAATGCAAGCTTACTTGCAAAGATTTATCAAAAAACAAACTCTTAATTATTGAACAAAAAAATATTTATTGTATTATGCCGCAGATTTTAAGTTAGGAGAAAAGAATGGATTTTATCAAGAAAAACGTACCGGGAATCGGTTTATGTCTTTTGATAGCAATACCGTCATGGGTTTTAGGAAAATTATTTCCTATTGTCGGCGGTGCCGTAATTGCAATCTTATTAGGAATGCTTGTAACAATATTTTTTAAAAATAAATCTTCTTTTGAAGCGGGAATAAAATTTACATCAAAGAAAATCCTGCTATGGGCGGTAATTCTTTTAGGTTTCGGATTGAATCTAAACGTTATTCTAAAAACCGGCGTGCAATCTCTTCCCATAATTATCTGTACAATCAGCACATCTTTAATCGTTGCTTTTGTCATTCATAAACTTTTTAATATTCCGTCAAAAATTTCTACATTAATCGGTGTCGGTTCTTCTATCTGCGGCGGTTCAGCCATAGCGGCAACGGCTCCGGTAATCAATGCCGACGACGAAGAGATTGCACAGTCAATATCCGTTATCTTCTTTTATAATGTTTTAGCTGCAATATTATTCCCTATTCTTGGAAAATTAATAGGCTTTGATACATCTTCCGGTGAAGCTTTCGGGATTTTCGCAGGAACAGCCGTTAATGACACTTCATCCGTTACTGCTGCAGCTGCCACTTGGGACAGTATGTGGAATCTCGGGAATTCTACTTTAGACAAAGCCGTTACCGTAAAACTTACACGAACATTGGCGATTATTCCGATTACATTGATTCTCGCATTTATACAAACACGAAAAGCAACATCTTCGGGACAAAAAGTTTCAATCGCTAAGATTTTCCCGTTCTTCATTATCTACTTTGTGCTTGCATCAATTATTACTACAATTTGTATTTCATTGGGACTTTCGCCTGAAATCTTTACTCCCATGAAAATTCTAAGCAAATTTTTCATTGTTACGGCAATGGCTGCAATCGGACTGAATACCGATATTGTAAAATTAATCAAAACCGGCGGAAAACCGTTGATAATCGGTGCATGCTGTTGGTTCGGAATCACAGCAATGTGTCTGTTAATGCAAAAATTATTAGGAATATGGTAAAAAAATGCTTTTAGAAGATTTGACATCTGAAGATTACAAAATTAAAGTTCGCAATTTTTTAGAAAACCAAACTCGTCCGGTTTATGAAAGTACCTTGCTGTGGAATATTTATCCGGAATACAAAAACAAGACAGCTTCCATTGATACGTATCAATATCACTTTGCAATAATGCGACTTCTTTATCAATTACAAGACGAGCTGGCAAAAGAAAATATTTACCTGCATGTTCACTTTATGAGAATCAAAATGCTTCCGTATCCGAAAAAAGGGCTTTGTCGAGAATATCTTGAAGAAAGCGGTTGTTTTTGCAAAAGTCCTACAGCATCGCAACAAGATTTTTATTGTCCTTTTCATGCAAAACAAAAAAATGATGATGTTCCAGAAACGCTTTCTGTGAAATACTTTTATTTATCCGACCAAAATTATAATGCTATAAACGAGAGCAACGCCGATGCATTTCTAAACGGGACATGGGAACTTTTGTATCATTATGACGAATATATAAATGCCGTACGAACACTTGAATTACCGGAAAATTGCGATATGACAATGGTACGCCAAAATTATCACCGATTGGCAAAAAAACATCATCCGGATTTGAACGGCGGCGTTGCTTCGGAAGATTTCTTAAAAATCAACGACGCATACCAAATATTAAAAAAGATTCTCCCCCACTTTAACCCATGAGTCGGGAAGCTTTACTTTCTGATTTTTATTTAGTAGACTCCGCCGAAAGGAGAATTGATGTTCTATAAAATCAATCTTATTTTTTCTTTGATTTCAATTATTTCATTTTTCATATCTTGGATATTTAATTGTATATTTGAATCACAACTTATTAACAGTATCTATTCATTTTCAAAATTATGCGTTATTTCTTTTTACTTTATAGTTCTCTTAATTCGTATTTTTTACAGAGACAAAACCACTTCAAAGTTAAGTAATTCGTTTTTTGATATTTTTGTCATAATTTTCATTTTAACAGACAATGCATTGATTATATTTCCGTCGAATATAAGATGTTTGAATTTAGAATATTTGTTAATCGCAGCAAGAATATTCTACATACGCAGACATCCGCCTACAAATGTGCGTTTAATGCGTTATCCTGAACGCAGCGTAATTATAAGTTACGCAGCTACTGTTTTTTACGGAGCATTATTGCTTAGTCTGCCGTTTTCCCGGCAACCGAATGTTTCTGTACCGTTTATAGACGCTTTTTTTATCAGTACATCAGCTTCATGTATTACAGGACTTGCAAGTGTCGATATCTCAACAACTTTCTCGTTAATCGGTCAAATTATTATTTGTATTCTCGTACAATTAGGCGGAATCGGAATAATGATTTTTTCGGTAATAATTGCATTTACTTTCAGCAAGCATTTTTCATTGGAAGAAACACGAGCCGCATCTACCGACATTAACGAAAGCGACATCAGTTCAATACAAAAAATTATTCCGCAAATCATATTAATCACTTTTATATTCGAGGGAATCGGTTTTGTTTTACTGTTTTTAAAATTTATAACGATATTCTCATTACCAAAAGCTTTATATTACGCAATGTTTCATTCTGTTTCTGCATTTTGTAATGCCGGATATTCCTTGTTTCCGGATAATCTAATGCAATTTTATAATTCTCCGCTGACTATTTTCACAATTTCGTTTCTTATAATTTCCGGCGGACTGGGTTTTCATGTTATTCATAATACATTTTCTTACATTAAAGAAAGAATGAAACATAAGCGTATGTACAAACGTAAAGCCTTGAGTGAAACTTCAAAAATCGTACTTTCCGGAACAGTTTTTCAGCTTCTTGCAGGAACATATTTATTTTATGCACTGGAACACGGTAATACTCTCAAAGATTTATCTACTCCGGTTCAATATTTAACTGCATTTTTTCAATCGGTAACATTGCGTTCTGCCGGTTTTAATACTGTAGATTTTTCGCAACTTACTCATGGAACACAGATTATAATGTTAATTTTTATGTTCATCGGTACAGGTCCGGGATCTACCGGCGGAGGTATCAAAATAACTTCATTTGTAATACTTTGTGCTGCCGTGTATTCATACATAAAGGAAAAAAAACAAACTGTACTGTTTCATAAAGCCGTACGCTCTGAAATAGTAACAAAAGTTTTCGTTTCGTTTTTCTATTCTATAGGTATGCTTTTTTTCGGATTGTTTTTATTAGCATTATCGGCTCCCCAAATTCCGGTATCAGATTTATTACTTGAAACGGTATCGGCATTTGCTACAGTAGGTGTTTCTACAGGAATAACACCGCAATTAAATATAATAGGAAAATTAATTTTGATATTATTAATGTTTGCCGGTAAAGTCGGAACTTTGACATTATTTAACGCTGTTACTTCAAAAAGTAATAATACAAAAATAGAATATCCGTCAGCAAATATTAACGTCGGATAAAACCGGAGGATTTTTTTATGGCTCAAAATAAAGTTATAACAATAATAGGACTGGGAACTTTCGGTATTGCCCTCTGCAAAGAACTTGCAAAATCGAATGATGTTTATGTAATCGCAATCGATAAATCTGAAAAGCAAATAGAACAGATTAAAGAATTTGTTGCACAGGCAATCCAAATGAACAGTACAGAAGAAGATTCATTTAAAGATTTACCTTTAAATACTATAGATACAGCGATTGTTGCAATGGCTACAGATATAGAATCAAGTATTTTAACAACGGCAATTCTGAAAAAAAATAATATTTCAAATATTATAGCACGTGCAACCTCATCCATACACGCATCTATTCTGCAAAAAGTAGGAGCTACAGAGGTTATAAATGTCGAAGCTGACGGGGGTAAACGACTTGCGTCACGTTTGATTTCACCGGATATTATGGAACAAGTACAAATTTCCGGTGAGCTTGTTCTTACGGAGCTCCCCTTGCCTCGTGCTTTTTTCGGTAAAAAATTGATAGAGCTGAATTTACGAAGCAAATATAATATCAATGTTGTTTGTATAAAACGAAAAATTCATGATATCGACAGATTTGATAATCCTATGGTTCGTGAAGAAGTACTTTTCCCACGTCCTGATGACAAACTCAATGAAGGCGATTTTCTTATGGTAATAGGCAGAAATGATGATATCAACATTTTAAGGGAGCTATAAAATGATAATGATAAAAAAGTCGAAATTAAATTTTCTTATTTTATCCTTCTTTTTTTCTATAATTACCTTATGTATCGCCGGCTGTTATTTAATATATTCAGCTGATTTGACAATTGCAGAAAATCGCAAGTTCTCGGCTGAGATTTTGATTTTCCTATCAATTCTTACTGTGACAATCGATATTTTTATTGTCATCTTTACAAAACAAAGAAATATCAAAATCTATTCTGAATTAGACAAACTTACTACTTTTTGTCGAACCCATGATATTCGTGAAAGTTCCAATCAATTACGTCACCTTGATATTTTAGGTAAAAAAATGAATCTGATTTTTGATCTAATCAATGAAACCGGAGAAAAAAGAAAGCAAAAATTAGCTTCTATGTACCAAATAATCGATTATCTGGTTTTTAATTCTGATAAAAATATGTTGATTACAAATGTGGTCGGAGATGTGCAATTTTGCAGTAAAAAGATTTCAATTTTCACCGGAATAGATTCTGATATTTTAAGAACATTGCGTATTTCCGATTTGCTCGGTATGAGTATGAACCACGTTTTGTCTAATATCGAAAGAAAAAAGACTCCGGTAATATCATTAAAAAATCTGGTTCTCAAATATGAAGATACGAGTAAGAAAATAAAAGAGATTCAAGTTTTCCCGATTTATGACAGTGACAATATAGTTTCCAATATGATTTTTATAATTATTTAAAAGCTAATCATAAAAATATTCTGCTGTATTTTTCAATACTTGGCGTATTGCATTCCCGGAAAAACCTTTTGTCGCAAGGCGTTGGATTTTAGTTTTATCTTCTAATTTTGAATCTATTTTTTTCTCCAAACATTTTCTGCACAGTTCAACTTCTCCGCCGTTGTCTTCCAACGCCGTTCTTAACGCATTTTCGGCAATGTCTCGTGCTATTCCTTTTTCGTAAAGCTTTCCGCGAACAATCATCGGACCGTAAAATTTTACCCGCATTAAATCTCCGGCATAAATTTTAGCTAACTTTTCATCATCAAGCATTTCAAGTTCTTTCAATTGCTGTAATGCCTGATTAATTTCTTCGATGTTAAATCCTTTTTTTAATAATTTATTTTTCAATACTCCGGAAAATTGCGGCTCGTAACTTATAATTCGTAATGCAGTATCCATTGCTGCTGATGTGTTTATATTCAAATTGTAAGACATATTAAAATTCCGCCCGTGCCGCAATAGTAACAGCTGCTGTATGCGGTTGTAAAAATATCAATCCGTGAACACGTGATGTCGGCAATGCTTTAAACGGATTTAAAATATACGCCAAAACATGCAATCCTACATTAGGCGTAGTAAGTAAATAAGTCGCAATTTCGTCCAATACAATTCCCGCAAGTACACCAACAGCCGGATTTTTTAACAATTGTTCGAAACTCGAAACTTTAAAAACCGGTCGCACCGTAAATTCATACAAAATAGACAATGTAAAAATCTCGCCTATCATCAATGCGATATTGTAATTTTTAGAACGCAAATATAACGCCATATAAGTAAATATCAGCGGCTCGACAATATTTTTTGCATAAAAAGTGCCGTTTGGAACATACATTTCATCATCATTAAAATCTCTTACTTTCTCGCCGTTGGAGTCATACCATACAGAAAACACATTTTCTTTTCTGGTATTAAACGGTTCCATCATCAATCTATCGGCAAAAGTATCGCTTCCTGACGGCAAAGTTACGCCGCTGTCCCACATAGGAGCAGTTATTCCGGCAGTAAGCCACAAACTCGAATATAAAACTAAAAAGTCTACAGGATATTCCCACGCACTGATAGGTTTATATCCTTTCGCAGATGTTAAATTGCTGTTTATATTGAAGTCACGCATATCAGGCGTATTCTTCATTTGCGAAATCGGAAGAGCCGGTACGGAGCAAAGCCATATCGGTATCAGTATTGTAATAAATATAAAAAAAATCTTTCGATTCATTATGCTACTTTTTTTAAAGTCTCAATAAGGACATCCAATTAAATAAAAGTTATAGTGTCATTCCTAAATTGTTTCGGAATCTACATTACATCCAGTGCAGATACTGAAATAAATCCAGCATGACAAGACTTTTTGGACAATCCATTGTTCGTTTAGTCATTCCTTTATTAATATTTGCCGTGAATATACCAGCAAATCTGTTTATTGTCAAAATTTAGCCTAATTTTCCGTATAAACAAAAAAACCTCACGGTTCATTTTTTTGCCGTGAGGTCTTTGTTAATCAAACAATTAAGGTTCCAATCTGTTTATATCACGAGGGAACAAACTTGCTTCTTTTACATTTGAAAGTCCGCACAATAATGATGTTAATCGCTCTAATCCTAAGCCAAACCCACCGTGAGGAGGCATTCCGTACTGGAATACTTGTAAATATCCTTCAAATAATTCTGTAGTCAATCCGAATGCCTTCATTTTCTCCAAGTAATCTTCATAAACATTCAATCTCTGACCGCCGGTTGTAATTTCCATTCCTCTGAACAACAAATCGTAAGAAAGTGTTCTGCCCTCTTTAGTACTGTCATCCATTGTATAGAAAGGACGTTTTACTGTAGGATAATGAGTTACAAAAACAAGCTCTGTATTCCAATTTTTCTTAGCATATTCACCGATTAAAGTTTCTTCTTCCGGAGCTAAATCTTTTTCACCGCGATAATCTTTTCCGGTTTCCTTGAATACAATTTCATGAACTTCATCAAATTCTACTGTCACAATTTTATCTACAGTAGGAATTTCAATTCCCAACAATGCTATTTCATTGCTGCATTTTTCTTTTAATTTTTCAAAAATATGTTTCAACAATCTGGTTTCAATTTGAATCAAATCCATAAAACCGTTTTCTAACATCATTTCTATATCAAGTGAAATATATTCATTTAAATGACGTGAAGTATCGTGTTTTTCAGCTCTGAATACCGGAGCTTCTTCAAAAACTCTTCCGAAAACGCCGACCATCATTTGTTTATAAAATTGCGGTGATTGTCCAAGGTACGCTTCTCGTCCGAAATAATCGAGTTTAAAAATATTAGCTCCGCCTTCTGCACCTGTTTTAACAATCTTAGGTGAACAAATTCTTGTAAAACCGTTATCTGTCAAAAAGTTACCGAATTCATTAAAAATTACGGAACTGATTCTGAATATTGCTTGTTCTTTCGGATGACGCAACGTAAGCGGACGTTTATCAAAATTAGTATGAATATTAACATTCAATTCTTTTTTTGTTGTATCTACAGGCAATTGTTCCAATGACGGGCTTGATAATACTTCAATATTTTTAACATGAATTTCACAGTTATTAGGATGAATCGCTTTATCTTTAATAGAAGACGCTTTTACCGTTCCGGTAACTTTTACACATCCTTCCACAGGAATATCTTCCGGTTTGATATTAAGAGAATTTCTGTCCATTACACATTGAACTATATAATTGGGAAGTCGCAAGATTAAAAAACCGCCCCAACTTGAAACTCTACAATTTTGTACCATTCCGGTAAATGTAACTTCTTTTTCTAAAAGCGAATCCCATTCTATAAAAGAAGAAACGCTGTCATTAATCGCTATTTCGTTCATTATATTAACTCCGTTTATCCTTAAAAATAAGTTTTGTATATATATCTTTTTTCTATTGCTTTGACAATTTTATATTATTTTACATTACATTTTTATAGCATTATAACGGTAAAAATGCCTCTGCCACACCTACTAGACATCCGAATATTCCACCCCAAATTATAAGCAGCACAATATCTTTTCCCATAGATTTCATGGCAATACCTTTTAAATTATCCATATCAAAATCCATTATTTTTTGATACACAAAATCTTTGGCTTCATCACTTGTAACTACTTTTTGCAAAAGGTCTTGCTTTATAACTCCGTTTTCAAAGAAGATATTCGATACCGCACGTTCCAATATTCCGGATAATATCGAATTAATGAATAAAGGGAATTTTTTACCAGAATCCAATAAAATATTTTTCAATAACGCATAAACTTTTTCTTTTGTTATAAGTTTTGATAATGACTGTGTATCGATAAAATATTCTGCCAACACTGTGGATAATTCTTCTGCCATAGATTCTCGTTTTTTTTCTATAAGCCCTTGAAATCCAAAAATCTTCTTCTTGGGATAAAATAAAAATATCAACATCAGCAAATTGGATAATATTCCGATAAGCCCGCCTAATAACGGATAAATAATAAATCTAAGCAAAACATCCTCGCAATTTTTTTAATTTTCGCAAAATAAATCTCGCGTATAAACTTTATCTTGACAGTCATCAAGCAAATCTGTTTTGCGATTGCAAACTATTACATCTGAAAGTTTCTTAAATTCTTCCAAATCATTAACCACACGAGAATGGAAAAACTCTGTTTCATTCAAAGTCGGTTCGTAAACAATTACTTCTATACCTTTGGCTTTTATACGTTTCATAATTCCTTGAATAGCCGAAGAACGGAAATTATCACTGCCGGCTTTCATTGTCAGACGATAGATTCCTACGGTTTTAGGTTTTCTTTGTAATATCATTGATGCAATATGATCTTTACGAGTAGTATTAGATTCTACAATTGCTGAAATAAGATTTTCAGGCACTTGGTCGTAATTTGCCCGTAGTTGCTTTGTATCTTTCGGCAAACAATATCCACCGTATCCGAATGACGGATTATTGTATCCTTTACCGATTCTGGGATCTTCACAAACGCCTTCAATTATTGAACGAGAATCCAATCCTCGGACTTCGGCATAAGTATCCAATTCATTAAAATATGCGACACGCAATGCTAAATATGTATTTGAAAACAATTTAACAGCTTCTGCTTCCGTAGGCTGCATAAATAAAGTCTTTACATCTTTTTTCACAGCACCGTCGATTAAAAGCTTTGCAAATACATGAGCCTCTTCCGATGTATCTCCGACTATTATTCGTGACGGATAAAGATTATCATACAAAGCACGACCTTCACGCAAGAATTCCGGAGAAAAAATAATTTTTAATTCCGGATATTCCTTTCTCATTCTTTCCGTAAAACCTACCGGAATTGTTGATTTTATTACAATTACAGCTTTCGGATTAATCTGTTTTACCTGTGCAATTACAGATTCTACCGTTGATGTATCAAAATAATTCTTTTCGGTATCATAATTTGTCGGAGTTGCAATCAAAATAAATTCTGAATCTTTATACGCCTCATGAGCATCAGAGAAAAAACGTAAGTTCAGTTCTTTTTCTGCTAAATATGTTTCTATTTCTTTATCTTTGATAGGCGATATTTTATTTTTCAACATTTCTATACGCTTTTCATCAATATCAAATGCAGTTACTTCATTATTTACAGCAAACAAAACAGCATTTGCCAATCCTACATAACCTGTTCCGGCTACAGCAATTTTCATATTATACACTCCTAATTTCAATAAATTTTCCCGTGTTATACCATAATTACAACACACCTGACAATTTGTTTCATCAGTGATTTGTCAGTACTTTCAATCATTATTCACATAATGAAATGTAACACTAAAAATTCAATTTTTAGTCTTTATAAAACGAAATTATCCATAAAACATTTATCAATATAATATTTGTACGAGTAGAAAAATGAAACAAAAAACGACAATAAGAATTATTTCTCTTATTCCTGCAATAATTTTGTTATTAACCATAACATTCTTGTTCAAAACAAATTACGCCGATAACAATTTGTTTCGTTTTACACATATTATATCTTCAAAAGACAAAATCTCATTATCACAAGCTCAAAAATCTGCTGCGGAATCGGAACAAAAAAGTTTTATTTGTAACATCGAAAAACCTACAGACAGCGAAACTTTTTTAGAATTACTTACTTATTTGAAAAAATCCGGAGCAAAAAGAATCATTATAGAAGGCAACACAAATTTAATTTCCCAATATAACAAAATTGATGAAATAAATAATTTGTTCAGTGCCAATCCGGAACTTTTTATTGAAACATTGCAATGGGATAAAAATAAATCTGCCGTCAGACACAACCTTGATACAAATATTAATTGTCTGTTTTCGAAAATACGCTTTCCGTTGGCACATACAGCCGCAACTCAACCGATTTCAAATCTTTTTTATGCGAAAAAGATTCATTTTTGTCCGTACACAGAAAATACTCAAACAATGCAAGACTTTCTTTTTAAACTGGACAAAAAACACGTAATCACACTGCCCGTTGCTCTATATGCAGCAAAATATAATATAAAACTCTCCGAGTTAAGTTTTGAACAAAATAAAATTCAAATCGGCAGTAAAACTTTTTATTACGATGACATGGCTCGATTCGCATTCAAAAGAGGTTTTGTACCGCATAAAAAAGCAGAAGTTTTTTCCATAAATGATAAGGAAGAAATCGATGTTTCAGATGCATTTGTTTTTATTACCGGGTCTAACATGAAATACTCGGAATCAGGTAATTATAAATGGATTTCGGTAGTATTGGGACAATTAAAACTTTTAGAAAATGCCGACTCCATGATTTTTTTACCTATATATATTTCTTTCTTACTATCGTTAGTAATGTTTGCCTTGATGTTTTGCTTAACAATTTGGATTAATTCAATTCTGCAAATTTTTCTGGTATTGTGTTCATGTTTTTTCGGAAACTTCACTCTTTATTTTTTTACAGCTAATTTTTGGAATCTAAACTACCCGTTAGCCGGTTGTACGTTTGCAGCAATAACAGGTTTTGTTTGCGGTTTGGTTACTCTTTTTTGTAATAAAAAATTATGGCAATTTGAAATTTTTAGAATTTTTAAGCATTCTGTTTCCGTAACATTGCGAAAAAAAATCGCAGATAACATAACAGACAACAATTTAGAATTGTCTTCCGCATACATAGAAACAGCATTTATACAATGTGAGATTTCAAATCTTCCGTCAAATAATACGGAATCGGAAGAATATTTAATCCATAAAAATGAAATATGCGACAAAATTGAAAATATTATTCGAAAGAATAACGGAGTGGTTTCCTTCCCTATTTGCGGTTATTTTTCCCGGTTATTCAACGGCGAACAATATATTTCTGATATAAAAAATACACTCAGCCAGATTAATCAAAGAGCTTTCAAGAAAAATCTAACAACTGCACTACATTGCAATAATGAATATTTCGGATACACAAAATCCCTTTATGATGAAAAGAAAACTTTTGATGTTTACAAACCGCTTGGTAATTCACAAAATATTACAAGCAAAATGCTTAAATATGCCAAAAAGTTCGGCATAAAAACCATATTATCCGAAAGCATGTTAAAAGCTATAAAATCATTCGATTCCGAAAAAAAACTTTTTGTAAGACCTATCGATCGAATAAGAATTAAAAATACAACATTTTCCGAAAGACTCTTTGAACTTATCAACGATGAAAATTTTAAGCAAAAAGAACGTATTTTTGACCATTTTCATGCCGGTTTAAAATCTTTTGAACAAAGAAAATGGAAAGATGCCGGCGAACATTTTTCTCAATGTTTAAAAATAGACAAAACAGATATTCCGTCAGCTATTTATTTACAACGCTGCAAAAATTTTATTCTTACTTCACCTAAAGAAGACTGGAATGGTGTTTATGAAATTGATTAGTTCTAAAAATTACAACAATAATATTGCTATTCGCATAATTTTCTTATTATTCGCAATTTTATTCACCTTATTTTTAAGCATTTGTATTTACACTACCGTCATATATCCGTATCAAGTTTCATCTTCAATACGAAAAGATATTATTAAACTTTACGCTCCTATCGCAATCAATGAAGAAGACGACGCAGTTTTACTTACATTGACAGATATGCCGAATGATGATTTGCAAACAATAATTTATGAATATTTTTTATTAAATTACGGTTTGGAAACTGTCTTTATGCACAATAAAGAAAAATGTTTTTTGGATTTCTTTAAAAGCGATTCTAAATTTACGCATATCGGAACAATATGCTTGCGATGGGAAGACAAACCCGATGTTGCCGATAAGACAGATAATCCTCCTAAATCAAAAGAGAAAATCGAAAAATTACCGGAAATTACCGCAATTGAAGAAAAACCGATTATCAAAAAAAATTATGATACAAAAATTGCAATCGTACTGGACGATGCCGGATACAATTATCAATCCGCCGATATTTTTTATAATTTACAACTTCCTTTGACATTTGCTTTGATTCCGGATTTACCGAACAGCTACGAACATTATAAAAAAATTCAAAATGCCGGAATGGATATTATCCTTCACATTCCTATGGAACCGGAAAAAGGTGCAAAATATGTAGAAAAACAGGCTATTTTAGTTTCAATGAGTGATGAAGAAATTTCAGATAAACTTAAAATTTTCTTCAATCATTATCCAGCAGCTATCGGAATGAACAACCACATGGGATCACGTGCCGTAAAAGATTCACGAGTAATCAATACCGTCTTAGATTTTGCAAAAAAACGTAATGTCTTCTGGCTTGATTCCAAAACTACTCCGTCGTCCGTTTGCGGCAAAATTGCAAAAGAAAAAAAAGTTCCTTACAGGGAACGAGATGTTTTTTTAGACAACGAAAATACCGAAGAATATGCTGAAAAAGCAATGATTCAATTGATTAAAATAGCCAAGAAAAGAGGTTACGCAATAGGAATAGGTCATGTCCAAAGTGACAAACTATATCCTGTTTTGGAGAAATACAAAGAAAAACAAGATGAATTGGAAATAGAATTTGTTCCTTTAGTAGATTTAGTTTTATAAATTTGAAAAATAAATACTATCTTAAATTTTTTTTGTATACTTTGAGTCCTTATGAAAAATTGGAGTGCTTATGAATATTGACCTGCTGAAGCAAGGTTTTGAAAATTATAATGATTCCGGTAAAACCAGTACCGATATTCTTTCACTGTTAAGCACTTTAATGGGATCTGTTGATTTTGAAAACGGTGAAGATGTTATCATAGATATTTTGAATGAAGTTTCAATGGAACTAATCGGTTTGACTACCGAAATGGCAAGTTTTAAACAAAAAAATGTTGAAGCTTCGACAAAAAAAGTAATCACCGAATATATGCTGGATTTCTTGAGAAAAATAGAAGACGACATTCTAAATAATTCTCAAATAGAATTGCAATTACATGAAAAAATAAAAAAAATGATAACCGATTATTTGAAAACAAATTACTTCTCAAAAATAATCGTCGTTACCAGAACTGACAATCTTATCGATACGATTTACAGTAATGACATTTCATTTGTAAACCATTTTAAGAAAATCCTGACATTCTGTAAGATGGAACCGCAAATTCTTAATTCATTTATAGAAACATACAATGATATTTTAGACGACAGTAATTTCAGTGAGATTAAAGTTGCATTCAGAAAATGTCTTTTGGAACATAAAGAAAAAGATGACAGATATTGTAAATTCTGGAAAATACTTCACGACATTTCCTCAATGGAAACGTGTTTGACATTACAAAATTCATTTAACGATTATCTTGCGACAGCTGAATCATACAGAAAAAATTTTATATCTCCGCTGTTGGCATTATACAAACCTCAAACTAATACTGAAAATCAGTTTCAACATATTTCCTTTAATGAAAAAGAATACCTTGTAAGTTCTATTTTTATTCAAGAAAATAATAATTCCAAAACGGAGAAACTCATATCCCAAGTAAAAGCTTTAGGATACGAAAACGAAGCTTGTTTACTGGAAAAACAATATTCATCAAACCGCCCTATTAATGAAATCAGCGATTCATTAAATGACTTGCCTATCAGGTTAAAAAATGAATTGCTTCAATTAAAAAGATCTCAAAAAACATGTATCGGGCATTTGATTATTTCTGATCCGATTACAGAAATTCATGAAAAAAACGGTTCGTTGAACTTCATAATAAAAATGTTTTTAGATTCCGTTTATAAAATGTGTGAAATCCTTTTATTAAACGAGCATTCATTTCAAGACTTTCAGCAAAATATCCTCGTTACTTTGCAACAAATTTCTTATTTACGAGATTCAAATACAGCATCTCACCAAGACAGAGTTTCATTGTACACGCAAATTTTAGCGACGATATTGCTTGAAAAAAAGGAAAATCACACTCTTGACGAACTTATTGAAAAAAACAATTTACCGGCAGAATCTGATTATTTCCTAATCAGTAAAGAATATATTCGAGATTTATTATACAGTGCGTCACTTCATGATTTGGGAAAAATCGGAATTGACGATTCAATATTGAAAAGTCCAGGCAAGCTCACAGATGACGAATTTGTTATAATGAAAAACCATACAATATTCGGTGAAGAAAAATTTTCTTCCATTTTAAAAGCCTGCGGACAAAATTCCTTTTTAAAACAAGCTGCAAAACTTGCCGGAAATCATCATGAAAAATGGAACGGTACCGGCTATCCTACCGGAAAAAAAGGTTTTGAAATTCCGCTGTCTGCAAGAATTTTGACAATCGCCGATGTTTATGACGCATTACGAATTGCTCGTTCATATAAACCAGCATTCACACACCAAGAAGCTTTCGACATTATAGTTTCACAAAAAAACACTGCATTTGACCCGGTTTTAATCGATATCTTCGTTGAAAATCATCTTTTATTCGCTGAAATCTTTCCTCACAAAGAAAGCTGATTATTTCAAATGAAATACCGGCTTATTTTATTAATTATAATCATAAATTATTTCAAACTTTTTTCCCTATCGCCTAAACTTGAAATGCGTGGAGTTGATATTTCATATTTGGCTCAACAAAAAGATTGCGAAATACAATTTTATAAAAACGGGAAAACGACACCGATTTTGCAAATTTTAAATGAAGCCGGTGTAAACTGGATTCGATTACGACTGTGGCATACTCCGGCAGAAAATTGGAATAACCTTGAATATACTTTAAAAACAGCACAAGAAATAAAAGCCGCCGGATTTAATTTTCTACTGGACATTCACTACTCCGACACTTGGGCGGATCCGAATAATCAAAAAGTTCCTAAAGCATGGGAAAAACTTAATTTTGCCGAATTGTGTTCTGCCGTCGAAGAATACACTTTCGATGTTCTGAAAAAATTTAACGAAGCAAACTGTTTACCAGACATGATTCAAATCGGCAATGAGATAACAAACGGAATGCTTTGGCAACACGGAAAACTTTCAGATAAACAAGGAATCAAAAATTTTACCGTATTACTGAAAAAAGCATCTTTAATCATTCGCAAAAATTTTCCCGAAATGAAAATAATGCTTCACATTGACAGAGGCGACAACGGGACTTTATCGACCTGGTTTTTTAACATTATAAAAAATAATAACATCGATTACGACATTATCGGACTTTCGTACTATTCATATTGGAACGGAAAAAACTTACAAAACGTCGGTAAAAATATCCGAGATTTAAAAAAGCGGTTTAGTAAAGACGTGTGTATCGTTGAAACATCTTATATGTGGACTTTAAATTGGAAAGATAATTGCAACAACATCGCCGGAACAAAAGCCCAACTTATCGACAAATATCCGGCGACACCGGAAGGTCAAAAAAATTATTTACATGACATTTGCGACATTACATACCTTTCCGGCGGTTGCGGGATTTTCTGGTGGGAACCGACTGCTGTTGCTTCAAAAAACTTTTCGTCATCCTTAGAAAATACTGCATGGTTCGATTTTGATAACAATTACAACAATACCGGCAATGTTTTCTTAAATTTCAAATAATTTTAATTATCCGGGCAATTTATTTTTCAGTCTTAATAAAATATTATCAAGATATTTATCAAAATTCTTTCTGACTACAAGTTCTAAATCTGTATAAAATTTTTCCTGCTCACTTTTTTCAATATCTACGGGAATAAAAAATCTGACAGTGTCAATCTCTAAAGCTTTTGAAAGATTTATCAAAGTTTTATCACTGGGCCATGACAACGCCAGTTCAATGCTTTTTATCATTGCTTCTGAAATATTAGCTTTTTCAGCAAGTTCAAATTGAGTTAATTTATGTTCTTTTCTGAGTTCTTTTAAATTCTTTGCAAGTCGCAATTGGAGTTCTGATTTCATAATCAATATTATAAAAGTTATGCAACATCAACTAAATATAATTACATTATCCATTTCTATAAAATGGATATTTACAATAAATAATAAAAAGTATAATAGAACTATCTAATATATTGTTAGGGTTAATATAATTGTATGTCTTTTACTTTTAAACTAGGAACTTATCATTACCCAAAACTGTGGGTATCAATTAGTCCCTATGACAAGTAGAGATATGACTATGAATGATTCAATTTGATGGCAGAGATTGCATTTAATACTTAATTAAACAAACTTTTATGATTGTAATCCCTCATCTATTGCGGGCAACATTCATTACAACAATATATAAAAAATCATTTTTAGATTTTTTTCACAAAAAAACAGTAAATTTATATCAAATTTGACAATAAAATATTTTTTATGTAATCTTTTTAATTTTCTAAAAAAATAATCATAAACAGATAAATTTTAGGAGGAAGAAATGAGAAATAACCAAGTGACAAAATTTTTGATTTTATTTGTGTTCGTTTTTTTATGCAGTTGCGACTTATTTAAGTCGATGTGCGAAGCGGAAAAACCACCGAAACAATCTACGACACTTCAACAAATAGTAAATGATACCAATGCTGGTGAAACTATCGATTTGGAAAAATATTCAAACGAATATGACATCACCGATTACAATGCTGAAATCAGTAAAAACCTAACGATCAAAAACGGAAGTTTTCAAAATACGACGTTAAAAATAAAAGCTGAAGTAAAACTGGAAAAAGTGCAAGAACTTTCCGTAGAAACATCTGCAAACCTTACAATAAGAGACAGTAAATTAAACAATTTGTTACTGGGAACAAATGCCGAATCTCGCAGTACAAATTCCGGCAATACAAATTTTGATTTAAAAGTTATAGTAAAAAACTGTGAAATTGCGGAAAAAATAAAAATTAACAGCAAAGCAAAATTGAATATTGCCGGTGAAAAAACTAAAATTGCCAAAATTGTCGTAGCTGTAGCTGCTGAAGTTTGTAAAATTCTTTGTACCACCGAAGTCGATACTAAAAAAATTGAAAATGTAATAACCGACGAAAACGGTGAAAAACCGGAAGAAATAAAAATAACTCAAGCCTACAAAATTACTTATCATTCAAATTGCGACGAACTGGAAAATATTGAAGATTTCTTTTCACCGGATGACGGAACTATTTCTTTACCTACTGATATTTTTAAACGTAACGATTATATTTTTGCCGGCTGGTATAAAGATAAAGCTTGTACGCAAATCATTGATAATTTTGATGTAAGCAAAACAACAGCTGATATCAATGTTTATGCAGGATGGACAAAATACATACCGGGTTCAGGCGTTTACAAATACTCAATAAATATTGAGGATATTCCCGAATGCGGACCATGGAATGGGAGTCGAACATCACCTGCATTTTCCATACTTTTATTGACTGAGAAACTAATAGATGCATCTATAAAACATGGAGACTTCTATTTTTCAAATGATGCATATCAAATTCAGACTCGAGCCTCCGAAAATCTTAGAATTACTGATACAAGTAAAACAGGTAATTATGCAGTTTACGGTGAAGTACCAACAAATATAGATAGTATACCTGAAAATGATAAATATAAATATTATTCCGGTGTAGCGGCAACCGTGACAGATACAACATTGGAAATATTTGTAGATATGTCGAAAATTGTGAAAACAGAATTGAAAGTTTTCAGGAAATCAGAAAGTTCAACCGCCCAAGAAGAATTTGTCACTGAAAATACTCTTATAGATCTTACCGATTATAAACCATACGTTATTGCATTGGGAACAAAAGAAGCATCAAACAACGGTCTTTTTACTTCTTTGACTTGGGGTGCTGATTTAATGGCGATGACAGAAAGTGCTACATTCCCGACAAATTTACAACAATCAGCTCCTGAAGAGCAGGAAAATTTTAAAGATCAATTCACTACAACTCCAATTTCTGGAAAAACAGAATCTTTTCCTTACGGTTTTAAATTCACTACAGAAAAAGGGTACAATTGTACTTATATCAGTGACGCAGCAGTATCAACAGGAGAACAATACAATAAAGTTTATGCAGAGTTAAACGGAGCTACAGCTGCTATAGCTACAACACCTATAAATAAAGCAACTGGAGATTCATTAAATGATGATTCTACAAAAATTTATGTCGATTCTGGAAAATTAGTTCCTGCAAGCTTGTATACAATTACTTATGACAAGAAAAACGGTACTGTAAAATTGACAGATGCAGCTGCCGGAGCTAAAGCTACAAGTACAACAGCTCAAATAGCAGATCCTGACGGAAACTTCCCTGCTGGTATCTATATCAGTGGTTACTTAGGTGATAACTGGGCAAATAATGAAGATGCAGGTTCTGCATTAAAAATGGACGTTGTTGATACAGCAAATGAAGTATATTCATTTACTTGGGTTGCACCTGCTGCTACTGTAACAGTAACTTTAAAAATCACTATGGAAGATACTAACTCTACATTGTACTTAAAAGATGTTCCTGTAAAAACTGACGGAACATCTGTAATTGACGGTTCTATATATTCATGGAATAGTGGTATATCAGTAACTATCAAAAATGAAGACTATAGTGATATTACAGGCGGAATCTTTGATGCTGCAATGACAGCAACAGCTAATGCTGACTGGGCCTTAACCAACTATGTTAATGGAAACAAAGATGTTGATCTTGCTGAAAAATTTGGTATGGCTGGTGCTAATGATGTTCTTCAACTTTCTATTGATGTTGAAAAATTTGTACCTTATGTAAAAGGTCAAGAGTCTGTTTTCAGTTGGAACAATGCTCAAGGTAGATTATTGGCTCCGACAACCGGAAACACAAACAGTGTAACTGTAACAAACATTTCTGTAAGCTCTACAAATCATAAAACATCATATTACGTTGGTGAAGAACTTGATTTAACAAGGCTACCTATAATAGAAGTAAAAAGATCTAACGGTACTACAGAAACACTTCAACCAACTTCCGAGATGATAACCGGTTTTGATTCTTCTACAGCCGGAACTAAAACTTTAACAATTACTTACGGCGGTTGTACGACAACTTTTAATATAGAAGTAAAAGAACTTACCGCAACAGCAGATGATGTCGGAACTGTTATAGCCGGTCTTTCTGCCGGAACATATACACTCAAAGTTACCGGTGCAATAACAAACGATACAATCACAACTATAGTAACTGCAATGAATAATAATACAAAAGCAAAAATCAACCTTGATTTAAGCGGAACTACCGGACTGACTGAAATTGATGACGAAGCATTCTACAATTGTTTTAGATTAACAAGTATTACAATCCCAAACAGCGTAACTACTATCGGTACATATGCATTCTCAAGTTGTTCAAGTTTAACAAGCATTGAAATCCCCGACAATGTTATTGAAATCAAAGAGAATGCGTTCATAAGCTGTACTGCTTTAAACAGCGTGACAATCGGTAACGGTGTAACTTCTATTGGTGCCAGTGCATTCTATAATTGTTCAGGTTTAACAAGCATTGAAATCCCAGACAGTGTAACTACTATCGATCAACAAGCATTCGAAGCTTGTTCCAATTTAGCAAGCGTGACAATCGGTAACAAAGTAACTTCTATCGGTGACTATGCATTTTCTCATTGTTCAAATTTAACAAGCGTAAAAATCAATAACGGTGTAACTACTATCGGTAGCAATGCATTCGAAGGTTGTTTAAGTTTGACAAGTGTAACAATTCCAAGCAAGGTGGATAATATAGGTTATAGAGCATTTGCAAAATGTAGTAACTTAACAAAATTTGAAATTGATTCAGGTAATCAAAATTATTTATCATTAGATGATGGAAAAATTCTTTGTCGTAAAATTGAAGATGGAACAATTTTTTTAATTGATTATCCGTCAGCTAATGGGGATGTTACAATTCCTGAAAATGAAAATATAACTACTATTGAACATAGTGCTTTCTATGCATGTTCCGCTTTAACAAGCGTAAAAATCCCAGAAGGAGTAACTACTATTAATGATTGTGCATTTGAGGAATGCGGTAATTTAGAAAGTGTTACAATTCCTGCCTCTACAACTGATATCGCTAATTTTAGAGCATTTGCAAAATGTAGTAACTTAACAAAATTTGAAATTGATTCAGGTAATCAAAATTATTTATCATTAGATGGAGGAAAAATTCTTTGTCGTAAAGTTGAAGATGGAAACATTTTTTTAATTGATTATCCATCAGCTAATGGGGATGTTACAATTCCTGAAAATGAATATATAACTACTATTGATCATAGTGCTTTCTGGGGATGTTCCATGACAAATGTGACAATTCCAAACAGTGTAACTAAAATCGACTGCGATGCATTCCTTGCATGTGCTAATTTAGTAAGCATTACAATTCCAAGCAGTGTAGTTTACATAGGTACCCAAGCATTCTCTGAATGTTCTAAATTAACAAGCATAACGTTTAATGATACTGGAAGTACTTGGTATTGTACAGATTCTGAAGAGTACACCGGAGGAGAAATAATTGATGTGACTGACACTGTACAGAATGCAAATACTTTGAAAG
This sequence comes from Spirochaetales bacterium, assembly GCA_017624275.1. Lineage (GTDB taxonomy): Bacteria > Spirochaetota > GWE2-31-10 > GWE2-31-10 > GWE2-31-10 > RGIG8597. The sequence goes on from JAGANG010000035.1 coordinate 38,397, forward strand.
TACCTTATTATGATAAGTATTGGTATAAAAGTAGTACCGGCGGTACTGCAAATTAGTTTAGGAGACGGGTGCGGATTTTTCCGCACCTTTTTTTATTAATTACTTTATTTTATAGCGTTTCAATTCTTCTTTATGTTCTTTAGGTACACGAAAACTTTCGATTGATTTTTGAATTGCTTTATTATGCGACCAATTATCCAATCGTTTTTCTTTGATGTACGGCAAAGTCGCTTCATATTGTTTTGCCAACGCAGTAGCAAAAAACCAAGCTTTCATCATATTTACATAATATTCATCAGACTTTACCGCTGCTACCATATCTAAATATTCCGTTTTGAAATTATCATCGAGAAAATAACGCATTAACATACCGATTCCGTAGCGGATTGTGTACACATGAGGCGACGCAATCCATTCTTTAATTTTACAAAAAAGTTGTTGCGTATTTTTTTTTAAGATTTCCGGATTCATCATGTCGCATGTAGCCCAATTATCTACAAACGGCAAAAATTTTTCGAGTGCAACAATACATTCATCAAAATCTTTTATTTTTTCTATTAAAAATGCATGAATATTATTTTCTTCATAATATTTGTGAGGCAACTCATTCATAAATTCAAGAAGTTTTTCTTTAGATAAGGATTTTGCCAATTGATTGGAAAATTTTCGCAAAATCGGCACTCTGATACCCAAAATCGTATCCGGATTTACAGTCGGCATTAATCGTCCGTGAAATTCTTTATATTCATTGTCTTGCATTATAAAAAGTTGTGTCGTAATTTCTTGCATTTCGTTTTATCCCGTATTATCAAAATAATTCCAATTGAACTTCAGCTTTTTTTACGTTGTCCGGCTTTTTTTCTTGCGATGCGGTGTTTTCTTCTATCATCTTAATAAAAGTTTGTTCATCCACAATATTTGCCCCTACACTGCGAGCTTTTTCCAGTTTACTTCCCGCTTCTTCTCCGCAAAGTAAGTGAGTTGTCTTCCCGGAAACCGAAGATAAAACTTCACCTCCGTATTTTTTTATCAATTCAGCAGCTTTTTCACGCGGTTTAAATGTTGCAAAACTTCCGGTAACTACCCAACGTGTTCCGGACAAAAACAAGTTTGTTTCCTGTTCGTTTTTTTCATCTTCTGCAAATTTCAATCCGACATTTTTTAGTATTTTTATTTGTTCCAACAATTTTTCATCATTAAAAGAATCAATGACAGATTGTGCCAATGTTTCGCCGAATCCGTCAATATCAGTAAAAAATTGAAGGTTTTTCTTTTGTGCCGCTTCAATTATTTTATCTACGGAATGAAAATTATTAACTAATATTTCAGCTGCTTTTCCGCCGATGTCTTTCAATCCCAACGATGCAAGCACTACCGAGAACGGATTTTTTTTAGATTCTTCCACTGATTGGAAAATATTACGAATCTTTTTTTCACCGTAACCTTCTGTTCCCAATAATTTCCAAAAATCAAATGTATAAATATCCGATATTTGAATTATCATATTATTTTCAAATAAAAACTCTAATGTTTTATCACCGAGTGATTCTATATTCATTTGACTTCGCCCGGCAAAATATTGCAATCGCCCAAGCATTTTCTTAGGGCACTCACTGTTTGCACAAAAATGATGAGCTCCGTCTTTTACCAAAATACTTGCACATGACGGACATTTTTCGGGAAAACTCAACGGTTCTATATTTTCCCCTTTTTCAACAACTTCTTCTACTGCGGGAATTACATCGCCACGTTTTGAAATATTTACCGTATCGCCGATATTTATTCCCAACATTTGAATATAATCTTCGTTATGAAGTGTTGCTCGTGAAATTACGGAGCCGGCTAATTCTACAGGTTGCAACAACGCCACCGGAGTAATTCGTCCGCCTCGTCCTACTTGAAAAGTAACGCCTTTTAATATCGTTTGAGCTGTCGGAGCATCAAATTTATAAGCTATAGCCCATCTGGGATGATGTTCCGTCATTCCGAGTTTTTCACGCAAAGCTATATCATTAACCTTTATTACAAGTCCGTCTATGTCATAATCTAATGTTTTTCTGATTTGAGAAAATTTCAAAAGATATTCGACTGCATTTTGAAGATTTCCTATAGTGCTGTCGGGAAACGCACGATTTATTTTATCACGCAATTCTTCGTTGATATTTTGTGATGTAAAAAATCCGAAATACGAATTTACCGGTAAACCATTTTCTTTCATAAAAATCATATTTTCAAGATGGCTTGAAAATATCTGATTTTCCGGAAAACATTCATACACAAAGATTCTCAGCGGACATTCTGCTACTTCACTTGATTTTAATCTGCGAGAACACCCACTCGCCAAATTGCGAGGATTGGCGTAACGATTGTCTCCGTAATTTTTATTGTATTCCTCAAAATCTTTCGTTGTAATATAAATTTCTCCGCGAACTGCTACTTTACCTGTATAACTGATTTTTAAAGGAATATTTCTGATAGTTTTAACATTCGCCGTTATATCATTGCCGATATAGCCGTTTCCTCGTGTCAATGCATATTGAAGTTCTCCGTTGTCGTAATATAAAACTACTCCGGAACCGTCGATTTTAGGTTCTATCGACAATTCTATTTGTGACGGAAATTTATCCTGAGTTCGTTTAATCCAGCCAAGCATATCTTCTGCACTGTAACATTTATCCAAAGACAATACCGGCACAGAATGCTCTCGTTCGGGAAGTTCATTGTCGATATCGGAACCGATTTTTGCCGTAGGAGAATTAGCATCGTAAAATTCCGGATGTTCCGATTCTAATTTTGAAAGTTTATCAAACAAAACATCAAATTCTACATCACTCATTATAGAATTTGAATCTACATAATAAGCTCGTTGTGCTAACGCAATTTGTTGTCTTAATGCAATAATCTCTTCTTTTACCGTCATATCAATAACCCTCAAAATATTTGAAAAAAATCTACGCAGTATAAACAAAAGAAAATCATTTTTCAAAAAAAAGCCCGGCTTTTAAAAGTAAAAAAAATGTCAATAAATGATTCATCAACATCCGTCCCCCACCTAATACATATGAAAAATTAAAAAAATAACGAGGTTTTTATGATTAGAACAAATAAAAGTTGGAGAAATCTAGAAAAACGAGACGGAGAACTTAAAAAATTAATTTTAAGATATAAAATATATCAAAACAACAAAACAAAAAGAAAAATCATTTCCATTTTAAGTCCGGCAATTGTTCAATATCCTATTTTACAAAAATGCACTGACCCAGACCTTCAACATGATTTTTACATTTTTGTATTATCCAAATTTGATAAACTTTTTTCCAAATATAACCCGGTAGACTATTGCAAATTCTCAACATGGTTTTCAATTATTATGAACAGAAATTTTTGGTTATTTCTCAAATATAAAAAGCGTGAGAAAGATTCTAAAATCGAAACTGAAATTATCGATGAAAATCTTCACAATAAATATTTTGTAGCTGAAAAATCAGTAGAATATGAAAAAGATGAAGATGATTCCCAATTCGATTTTTTTAATACAATTTTAAATTCTCACCTTTCTAAAAAAGAAAAGAAAATCATAATATTAAAATTTTCCAATTCCTGTCTTGTCTCAAATGAGGATCCTATTTTCTTAAGAAAGATGGAAAGAGTCGAAATGCTTAAAGAACGAATAAATAGAAATCAATTTACTATTTTTAAGTTACAAAAATTATTACTCTCATGTGATTCCGAAAAAAAACGTAATGAAATAACTTCTGAAATTGAAAAAATCAAAATATGCCAAAAGAATAAAAAAACGCTTTTAAATTCTTTTTATATTTGCAGAAGTAACAAATGGGTCGCAAAACAATTAGGTTTAAAAACCAGCACAGTATCTTCTCTATTAATGCGTGCTAAGAAAAAACTTCAGAAAGATACTCCGATTGTTTTATTCCCTACAGTTGACAATGAAGATAAGAAAATTTAATATCGCAGTCCGAGAGGCAAATTTACATGAATTTTAAAAATAAACACATCATCTCGATTCGTGATATGTCAAAAGCTGAACTTGATTATATCCTCGCAAAAGCAGCACTTTTAAAAAGTAATAAAGACTTGCAAATTTTAAAAAACAAAGTTTTAGCCACATTATTTTTTGAACCGTCCACAAGAACAAGACTTTCTTTTGAAGCAGCCATAACATTAGCCGGCGGAAATTATATCGGTTTTGCCGATGTAACCAATACCTCCGTACAAAAAGGCGAATCTTTAAAAGATACTATCAAAACCGTGTGCGGTTATTGTGATGTTATTGCTATGCGTCACAATTTGGAAGGAGCAGCTCGTGCAGCAAGTGAAGTTTCTAAAGTACCGATAATCAACGCCGGCGACGGTGCCAATCAACATCCTACTCAAACTTTACTTGACTTATTTACTATTAAAGAGCAGTTCGGTCATATCGAAAACCTTAATATCGGTTTATTTGGTGATTTAAAATACGGAAGGACAGTCCACTCTCTTTCCATGGCATTAGCAAATTATAATGTCAATCTTCATTTTATTTCCCCTAAACTTCTTCAAATGCCTGAATATAACAAAAAATATTTATCTGACCTCGGTATACATTTTACCGAAGTAGATTCTTTAAAAGAAGTTGGAAAAAAACTTGATATTCTTTACGTTACAAGATTACAAAGAGAGCGTTTCGGAGATCCGTTAGAATACGAAAAAGCTTCGGGGTCATACCGAGTGACATTGGAAACAATGAATATGTTGTCACCGCATACAAAAATCATGCATCCGCTTCCTAAAGTCGATGAAATTTCACAAGAAGTAGATAAATTGCCGAATGCTGTTTATTTTGAACAGGCTCATAACGGGATTTTTGTTCGACAAGCATTACTTGGATTAGTTACAGGAGTAATACAATGACAAATGAGCGAGCTTATAAAGTTTTTAAAATTGAAAACGGAACTGTTATCGATCATATTAAATCGCCGCTTGCATTAAAAATTATAGAAATTTTGAAATTACAACAAAATGACGGAATACTTTCTATCGGGATGAATTTTGATTCAAAAAGAATCGGAAAAAAAGACATCATAAAAGTAGAAAATATTTCTTTATCAAAAAAAGAAACAGATTTAATAGCGTTGCTTTCACCTACAGCCACTATTAATATTATAAAGGACGGAAATGTAATTGAAAAACGGCTTTTAGAAATGCCGAAGGAAGTTTCGGATATTCTGAAATGTCCGAATCCGACATGTATTACAAATAAATACAGTGATTGCCAGTCAAAGTTTTTTATAAAGAAAATTGATGATAAATCAGCAATCGGACGTTGTTATTATTGTGAAAGAGAAACAGAAATTACAATAGATTTGATGAAATAATTATTTATTTTATAAAGATATATTGTTTTTTCTTTTTTCAATTATTGACATTACGCATAAAATATTTCAAATTAGACAGCCAATGTATTAAAAACTGGAGTATGAAAATGGAGAGAAAAAGAGCATTAGTTACTGGTGGAAGCCGCGGAATCGGAAAAGCAATAAGCTTAATGTTAGCAAGAAACGGCTTTGATGTAATAATCAATTATAGAGGTAATCAAGAAGCAGCCGAAGCGACAAAAAAAGAAGTTGAAGCTCTCGGTGTAAACTGTACCCTATTGCAATTTGATATTGCCGATTTTGAAAAAACAAAAACTGCAATTGAGAAAGAATTACAAGACAACGGTGCTATTGACGTTTTAATAGTAAATGCCGGAACTACTGCTGATTCTTTACTCATTAAAATGCAAGAAGAACAATGGGAAAAAGTCATTGATGTAAACTTAAAGAGTTTTTATTACATCACTCGCCCTATCGTTGAAAGCATGTTTGTAAAAAAATGGGGAAAAATTGTTGTTATCAGTTCTACCGGCGGTTTGACTGGTATGCCTGGACAAGTAAATTATTGTGCTTCCAAATTCGGGATTATCGGAGCTGCAAAATCTTTAGCAGTTGAAATGGGCAGAAGAAATATTAACGTTAATATTATTGCTCCCGGTTATATCGATACAGAACTTATCAGCGACATGCGTGAACATTTCGATGAAATGAAAAAACAAGTTCCTATGAGAAGAATCGGAACTGTTGAAGATATAGCTAATGTTACTGAATTCCTTATAAGTGAAAAAGCAAGTTATATACAAGGACAAGTAATTGCCGTAAACGGCGGAGTTCTTACATAAAAGTTGTAAATTAATACATTTCTGCAAATAAAAACGTCTCTTTTTTATTAGGAGACGTTTTTTTTAGAAAAAAATACACCATAAAATTACAAGACGGAGAAATATAATGAATGAAAAAAACAGAGTTGTTATAACAGGAATGGGAATCATTTCATGTTTAGGAAATACATTGGATGATGTAAGTAAATCTTTGCAAAACGGAATCCCCGGTTATGAAATAGACCCGGAAAGAACTGCCGTAGGAATGCGAAGTCCGCTTACCGGTACTATAAAAAATTTTGATCCTAAAAATTATTTAGACAGAAAACGCAGAAAAACCATGGCGTTATCTACTGTTTGGGCTTACGCAGCCGCAGAACAAGCAATAAAAGATTCTAATCTTAAACAGGAAGAAATAGAATCTACTGAAACCGGTGTAATATTCGGACACGATTCTATCGCTGAAGCATCATATTTAGCAACAAAAGTATTAATGGAAGAAAAGGATTCTAAAAATATCGGTTCCGGTTCTATATTCCAAATAATGAACTCTACCGTTACAATGAATTTGTCTACTATTTTTCATACAAAAGGTGCCAATTGGTCATTAGCCGGAGCTTGTGCTTCTGGATCTCACGCAATCGGTCAGGCTGCTGAATTAATCCGTAACGGAGACCAAGAGCGTGTAATTGCCGGCGGTGCACAAGAAATAAATTATCATGTAATGGCAAGTTTTGATGCATTAAACGCATTCACTACAAATCTTGAAAATCCTTTAAAAGCTTCAAGACCTTTTGATAAAAACAGAGACGGTCTTATTCCTTCCGGAGGAGCTGCTTGTGTTATTTTGGAAAGAATGGATTTAGCATTGGCAAGAGGTGCAAAAATTTATGCAGAAGTTGTTTCTTATGCATTCGGAGCCGATGGTGATGATATGTCCGCTCCAAACGGAATCGGAGCTCAACAGGTTATGGAAAAAGCTTTAAGAAAAGCTAATATGAGACCTGAAGAAATCCAATATATTAACGCTCACGCAACTTCTACTCCACGTGGGGATAAAATGGAAGCTTGGGCTATTTCAAATGTATTCGGTAATCGTCCGTATGTTTCATCTACCAAATCAATGACAGGACACGAATGTTGGATGGCTGGTTCAAGTGAAGTTATTTATTCTACTTTAATGATGCGTGACGGTTTTATTGCACCAAACATCAACTTTGAAGAAGGTGACGAATATACATCAAAGATTAATATTACAAATAAAATTATTCACGAACGACCGGAAATTATTCTTTCAAACTCTTTTGGTTTCGGTGGAACAAATGCTGCTTTAATCTTGCGTTCAGTAAAATAAAAGAGGCTCATTTATGAAAAAATATGATTTTGTTGTAATAGGAAGCGGACTCGGTGGTTTATGTGCTGCTATTATTTTAGCTAAGGAAAATAAAAAAGTCTTAGTTTTAGAGCAACACTTCAAACCGGGCGGTTATTTACATTCTTTTAAGCGACATGGTTGGCAGTTTGAAACCGGTTTCCATTTTTCTCCGGAATTGGGTGATTCACAAATCTTGCAAATGTATTGGAAATATTTAGGTATACTCGATAAGCTTGAACTTATTCCATATAATAAAGATCATTTTCATTCATTACAATTTCCGGATTTCCGATTAGATCTTCATTCCGGTTTAGACTCAATGCAGGAACTATTAAACAAAACATTTCCTGATGAAAAAAAAGCAATTGACTTATTTATAAAGAAAATAACCGAGCTCAAACGTTATTTTGTTTACTTTAATCGAGATCATATAGGCGATATGGACAAAGAGCACTCATCTTTTGAAGTTTCTGTCATGGATTTTCTTAATTCTATCGGTGCAAGCGAAAAGCTCAAAGCTGTACTTTTAGCACATTCATATTTGTACGGAGTTCCGCCGTCAGAAACACCGTTGGGAACTCATGCAATTTTCTTTAACGCTCTTTATTCTTCTACTACAGATATAAAAGGCGGCGGTGATGCTTTATGTAATGCATTGGTTGAAAGTTTAAAAGAAAACGGCGGAGACATATTATTCAAAAAGAAAGTAACACAGATAAAAACTGAAAATAAAAAAATATGTGGCGTAGTAACTGAAGATGAAAGTTACTACGAATGTGATTCAATAATTTTCTCGGCTAATCCTAAACTTGCTTTTTCAATGTTTGATGAAAATCCATTCCGCAGTGCTTATACTAACAGAATTATGGAAATGGAAAATACATCAAGTCATTTTGGAGCATACATTGCAACCAGTGCTGATTTGTCAAATTATAAACACGATACTTTGTATTTTCCTTCATACGATATTGATGAACTTTATAAAAATCCGGCATCAGCATTGCCTAATGACAGTTTTATGTATTTTACTGTTCCGACCGCACGTTTGGGCAAAACTCCCGACGGCAAAGAATTAATTGAAACTATATCAATGGATACTTACAATAATTATCAACAATGGAGCGACAGTAAATTCGGAAAACGTCCGCAGGAATATAAAGATTTTAAATTACAAATACAAGAAAATGTATTGCGTCAATTGGAATCGCATATTCCAGAAATTGCCGGGAAAATAGATTTTATAGAATCTTCTACTCCGCTTACAAATGAACATTTTACTAACAGTCCGCAAGGATGTATTTTTGGAATAAAACATAATATGGAACAAATGAGAGCTCCGATACGGGCAAAAACTAAACTTGACGGATTTTATTATACCGGTCAATCTTTAATATTCCCCGGCATTGTCGGTGTGACTATAACTTCATTTGTTACTTGTTCTGACATTCTGGGACAGCAATACTTATTTGATAAAATTGACAAGGAAACAAGGTAAGGTTTTTGTGTCTAGAAAATTAATTTTTATTCTTATAAGTGTCATTTTGATTTCTTGTTCTCACTCTGAGAAAAAAACTTTGGACACAGAGCTTCCCCAAAATAATGAAGCTCTGTGTTCGTTATTAGATAACATAAAAGATTCACCGGAAAGCATTTTATTTCCAGATTCAAATCTTTACTTTGCTATTGCGTATCAATCGTATATTACATACGGATTTAATAATTCTACGTTAGAATTTACAAAGCGAATTTTGGCAGATTCTGAACATCTTTTTTATCGAGAAGCTTTTGATTTATATTTTCACTATGCAATGACAAAAGAAAATCCAAATCTTATTGAGCCGTATATAAAAAAGAAAGGAATACCTGTTGGGCTTGGTTACACGCCTCTTCTTGAAGCAATTTATTTAAAAGCTCCGTTAAAATCATTGAAAACAATTGAAGGTAAGACAGACTTTATTCCTGCTGTATCTTTATTAACAAAACAATCTTCTTATAAAAAGAACAGACAAGAGATAATAAAATACTTTACTTCTTTGGTTTCCGATATAAAAAAACGACGAGAAAACAAGCCAAACCTGAAAGTTGAATATTTTCAACAAATGTTTAAAGACACAAAAGATTATTTCTATTTAATATTTGCTTCTTGGTTATCAAATAAAGCTCCGAATCCCCACACTATTCAACTGGCATTAAAAAAAGTTCAATCACTGAAAGAAGGTGAAGTTTTGCAGCAATTGTGTGCAGCTACCGGGGCTAAACGTGATTTTTCAGTAATTCTATTAAAAGAGAAAGATAAAAATCCATACTTGCAATGTCTTCATGCTATAACTACAAAAAATTCACACGGCTATTCATCCGTGCGAAATATTGTTCCTACGTTGGAAGAACAATTTCCGAAATATTCTGAAGAACGTTTTAAATTACAATCTTCACGTTTTTTTAACACTGCTTTTACTCAACCACAAACAATTGCCGATGAAGCTGAATATACAAAAGAATTTCCTTACAGATATAATGCGTATTTAATAACTTCTGCAATGTTACGTGACGTATTAGAGAAATTCTCATTGGAACAAAAGAAAAAAGTCCGTCAATCAATAGAAATGCTTGAACCGGCAAGTTTTTCCGATGCTTACATCAGTTCTATTGCCTATCTTATTGAAATGATATATCCGGACGAAACAAAATGGAGCAATTATTTAACAAATACATTGCCATTGTCGTATGCAAATCTTAGAAATAACGGTGGAAGTTTTTCTATAACTCAAGAACACCCGAATTATCCGGAAAATATTTCTAAAGGTGTCAATGCCGAAGTAGAAAAATGGCAATATTTTAATAAATATAATTTCACAGAAATAATGGAAAATTATATTCCGCCTATTCATCTTCCTAATAAAGATCAAGCTTATTTATACACATTCGTACGTAATTATCTCGAAAAAAAAGGTGATTATTATAAAGCTGTAAGAATTGCGACAAAAATAGCGGAACTTTTATACGGAAGTTCATTTGCAATGTCGGATTTAGAAACATTAAAACATTTGTATCCATTCCATTATAAAGACAGTGTTGAAAAATGGACAGAGAAATATAATGTTGAGCCGGCTTTAGTTTGGGCAATAATGAGAGAAGAAAGCAGATACAAAGCTAATATCATATCAAGTGCAGATGCAGTAGGACTGATGCAAGTAATGCCGGCTACCGCTCGCTGGTTAGCTCCTAAAATCGGAATTAGACTTAAAGATATTGATTTAACTAATGCAGATCAAAATATACATTTCGGAGTTTATTTTCTCTCCTACTTGCAAACTCTTGTAAAAGATAAAGAATTGATTGCTGCCGGATATAATGCCGGTCAAGGACGTGCAAAACGTTGGCAACATCAATACAAAAAATATCCAGGAAAGACACGATACGAAATGTTGCCTATTGAAGAAACACGTCATTATATTAGAAAAGTCATGCAAAGTTATTATGTATATTCTTATCTGTTATCAATAGACAAGTAATTCATTCGGAGGATAAAATGCCATTTACGGTATTACAAGAAAATAACGGAACAATCTTGCTTAAATCTCAAACATTTCATGATAGCCGAGGTTTCTTTGAAGAAACTTATAAAAAAAGCGATTTTCAAAAAATCGGAATAGATGTTGATTTCGTTCAAGACAACCACTCATTCTCAAAAAAAGGAGTTGTCCGTGCGTTGCATTACCAATTACCTCCATTTGCTCAAGGTAAACTTGTACAAGTAATTTCCGGCGAAATAATTGATATTGCCGTAGATTTACGAAAGAACTCCCCTACATTCAAACAACACACCGCTGTAAAACTTTCGGGCGATAATAATTATTTATTTTATATTCCTGCCGGTTTCGGACACGGTTTTATGGCATTATCCGATAATGTACATTTACTTTATAAATGCACAGCAGAATATAATAAGGAATATGAACGCGGAATTATTTGGAATGACCCGGAACTCAATTTGCCGTGGGATAAAAATATTATTCCGATAATTTCTGAAAAAGATTTGCAGCTACCTATGTTAAAAAACGCTGAGGTTTTTGAATGATTTGGCTAATAGGAAAATCCGGTTTATTAGGACAAGAAATTGCTCAAATGCTTGAACAAGAAAAACTTTTATATATCGGGACAGGACATGAAGTTGATATTACCGATATTAACGAATTGAAAAAATTTGCAGATGAAAAAACTTTTAGCTGGATTATAAATTGTGCTGCATACACAGCTGTAGATAATGCAGAAAATGATTTTGAAAATGCTTGTAAATTAAATCATCATGCATTAACAAATCTTGCACTGATAGCAAAAGAAAAAAACGCAAAAGTTATTCACATATCTACAGATTACGTTTTTGATGGCAAAAAGAATAATAAATACACTGAAGAGGACATTCCTAATCCACTTAATATTTACGGCAAAAGTAAATATGCAGGAGAATCGGAGTTAATGAAATGGAATAAAAGTTTCATTTTAAGAACTTCGTGGCTATTCGGTCACAACAAAAACAATTTTGTGAAAACGATGCTGAATCTTTTTAATTCTAAAGAAGAATTGAAAATTATTAATGACCAATTCGGATTGCCGACATACACAAAAGATTTAGCACAACTGATTAAAATAATTTTGCATAAAAATTATAGTCAATATGGAATTTTTCATTTTTGCAACAGCGGAGAAAAGATCAGCTGGTTCGATTTTGCATCCGAAATTTATCTTCAAGCTAGAAATATTGGACTTATAAATAAAAATATAAAAATTACTCCTATTCCGACAATTGACTACAAACAAGCAGCATTACGCCCGCACAATTCATGTTTATCTACAAAGAAAATAGAACTGTTACTGCAAATATCAATTCCGTCATGGCAAAATGCATTAGAACGTTTTTTTGAAATTGAAACGTCATTGTAATAATTTTTTATTCATTTCACTAATGAATAAAAAATGGGATAAATCCACAATTTTATGGACTTATCCCATCTTACACTTTGATAAAAAGCTATTAGTTTAATTCTTCGATAACATTATAAATGTCACCAACAGTTTTTAAAGCTTTAGCTTTTTCTTCATTAATTTTTGCTTCTTTACCAGTTTTAGCTTTAACAGCTTTTTCTAAAGCAACAATCAAATCAATTCCATCTAAAGAGTCAAGTTCTAAATCATCAAATAAGCTAGCTTCTGCATTAAGCTCATCTTCAGTTTTTTCAAACTCCTCTACTAATACGTTATTTACTAATTCTTCTACTTCTGCTCTAGTCATTATTCTTCCAAACTCCTTTTTTTAGTTTCATCTATTTTACACTAAATATGAAAAGAATCAACTTGATTTTCCATATTTAGTACAAATATTTATTATTTTATTCAAAATCAGCAACTTCAATACTCTTAATTGAATATTTTTTATCATTAAAAGATACAACGTCACCAACTTTCTTTCCTAATAAAGCCATTCCCAACGGTGACTTATAAGAAAGAACATTATTTTCAATATCTGATTCCCATGGTCCTAAAATTGTGAATTCTACCAAATCTGCATTTTCCAAAACTTCAATCTTAGTACCGAAAGAAACTGTCGATGCATTAACATCTTTACGTTCAATAATAGTAGCTTCGTTGATTCCGTTAGCCAACTCTGTAACTCTTGCAGCAAGCTGTGATTCTTTTTCTTTTGCTGCTTTGTATTCTGAGTTTTCTCGTAAGTCTCCTTTTTCCAAAGCTTCACCGATATCCTTAGAATTTCTCGGAACTTCAACTTCTTGAATATAAGCGAGTTCTTTTTTCTTCTCTTCCAAACTTTTACGCAATGTAAGCAATTTATCAGCAAGAGTTTTAATTTTATTTTCTTCGCTTTGATTTTCTTCTGCTGCTTTGTATTTAGCTGCAACTTCAGGGTAACATTCTGCAATTTTATCTTTAATTTTTACTTTATCCTCTTCTCCAAGATAATTTAAATCTACAGTTATTTTATAAAGACGATTAGCAAAATCCAAAGATGCAATTTCAATATAATTTTCTAAGATTTCATTTTTAAATAAGTAATCTCTTACTTGATTTTGCAACTTCTTATTTTTAGTCGTTTCTTTTTTTATTGTAATGCTATTTCCTGCCAATTCAATTAAATGAAGCAAAGAGAATAACACTGTTTCATAATTCACGCCAAAATCATCTGCACGTTCTTTAGATGATAAAACTCTCGGCACAAGCCAGAAGAATGCTTCTCTGTATTCTCTGTATGTTACCATTAAATCATGAACAAGCTGTCTTACATATTTGTGATCTTCCAATGAAGCTTTGTCCAATTCTTCATAAATAAAAGAACTTGGATACAAAAAGAACAATCTGATATAAGTTTCTTGCCAAGAGCCTTCAGTTTGATTATCACACTCTTTAATATTTCTAAGGAAATCATTTCTCAATTCTTGTAAAGAAATTGCCTCATAAATATCAAGCGGATCTTCTACATTATCGATTAAATCTTTAAAAACAGGCATTTCAACTTTTAAGAAAGAATATTTCTTTTGAAAAAGTTTTAACAACAAGAAACTGATAATAGTTTGTTCGTTAACAACATCGATTACTTTTGCATGTGTTTTGAAATAAGTAATCATATCTCCCAAAAGATCCGGATCCGGTTCGGAATCCTGCTGATAATATTGATAAGCAATATTAAAACGCTGCATAAAATCTTTTGATGCTTTAAACGCATTCGCAGTTCTTTCTTCAATTGAAATAGGACGATCTCTTAACATATAGATATCGCTATTTTCATCCACAGTTCCGAAAATAGGATCATTTTTCATAAGTTCCTTAGTTTTAGACCACCAGTTATTCCATTTTCCTTGTGTAATAATATCCGGAACTAATTCAGCTTTAATTTCTTTCAATTTAATATTGTTGTTGTAGCTTTTAATTAAAATTTTCATTGCCCATAATGGATCTTCTACAACTTTAACTTTTAATTTTTCAATATTTTTTAATTTAAGAACCCAAATATGATTTTTAGCTAATACTCGCAATGAAGAAATAGCCAATTTTAAAGACATTTTATGGTTTCTGCTTTTCTCAAAATCAATAATAAATTCATCACGTTCTACTGATTTAATAAGTCCGATACCCCAGTCTCTGTGATAAACAAAATTACCTACATCTATTGATATATGTTTTTCAAAACTTGAAATAGCCTCTCCGATAGTTCTCCACTTTCCGTCAAGGTTACTTTTCTTTATATATTCTTCTAAATGAGAATGTTCTGCATATTTTTTCTTATACACAAAAATAATCTCATCACGAGCGTATTCATTACGAGAATCATAATCTAAGATAATTTTTAATAATTTAATACATATATCCCAATTATCTTGTTTTTTATAATTTTCATAAACCAACATCAACAAATCTACGACTCTATCTACAGGAAAAACTTTATAGATTTTCTTTTCCAATCCTAAGAAGAAATCACAACCGACTTCATCAAAAGTTAAAAGTTTCTTCCAAACTTCTTCAATCTGAGTAAAATTACCAATATGAATTGAACGATTAATTGCTTTCTTATAGTAACTAATTGCCTCATCTCTTTTATTTTCGCTTTCATGTTTTTCAGCGATTTTTAAAACAATTCCTATTTCTTCATAATCAACTTTTATTAATTCTTCCCAATAGTTTTCAATCTCTTCTTTTTTTCCGAGATTTGTCAAAGCTTCCAATAAAGAACGAATTACAACTTTATCTTTTAATCCTGAATTGTTTATTTTTAGAGCAATATACTCTACGATATTCCATTTTAAATTATCTGAAAAAATCTTTAACAAGCTATAAGGACTTCCGTCTTCGAATCGCCCTTCATTCAACTGAAATATTGTTGATATATATAATGCAATAATAGAATTTTTATTTTTTGACAAATAATCATTTGTAATTGCATTTATTTCTTTCTGGATATGATTATCAGAAAATTCTTGAACTAATGCATCTAAATCTTCAAAGTTTTTGATAGTATAATTATTGATTGCCGTTCTAGTCCATTTTTCTTCATTTAATTGACTTTCATATTTTTCAATCAGTTGCTGCTCGTTCATTTTTACTCCTGTTTTAGATAGAATTTTTAAAAATATTGTAGATTGTGAAAGATAAATCCTTTATGGCATCTTCCACTTTTTTTATTTCTTCTCTATTATTTCCATTTTCCTGAAAATAATCATAAAGCCATAAATACCTTATCAGCAAAATAGCTTTAATCTTCTCTGTTTCATTTTTATTCTTTAGAATCCCTGTATTATTTTCCAACTCATTTTTTATATCAGAAATATCTTTGTGTATTTTTGCAACTTCAACACTCTTCAATTCACGCTTTATATCTAAAATATTATATATACGTGCATATACAGGCATCCAAAAAACAAAAGTTTCTTCTGCAATATCATATTGCTTCATAACACAATAGATTTTAGTTATTAATTGACTGTTTTCTAACTTTGCCAAATCAATACCGGCAGGATTGAGAAAAAAAGCTTCACGCAACATTATTTTTGCAGCTCGTTCATCACCTTGTAATTCATAACAATTACTAAGTTGTGCATACGCATCTGCATTAAAACCTTCCGTTCGAATAGCTTTTTGAAAATAACATATAGCATCATTTAAGTTGCCTAATTCTTTATTAATAAAACCAATCAACATAAATAACTGCACTATATTTATAGAAGCTTCACCATCAATCTCAGCTTTTATTAAATATTCTAAAGCCAACCCTAAAACATATTGCATTATACAGTTTAACACTCGATTCTTTGTTTCTTTAGAAGATGAAAAAGTCAATGCAAATTTTTCCCATTCTTCATACAACAAATTACCTATTTTGTAACATGAGAAAGATTTTTTATCCTTTTCTTTTTTTAATTTTTCAATTTTTATTTTCCAATAATTGCAACATTTAACTCCCATTTCCGCACTTTCATTAGAAAAATCTCGTTTCAGAATTTCCTTAAAAATAGTCGCCGCATCATTAAAACAACCTTCCGACAAAGAAGACATTGCAAATGATAAACGTTGTTCTATTGAAAAACCATCATTCCCATTGTTATATCTAAACCCCATTATAAACCCTTTTTACGGCAGTTTTTATAAATATTCCAAAATGGTGTTTTGTAACCAGTGTTAAAACAAAGAAATGGATGAAATGTACAGAATCATTTCATCCATCGTGGGTTCTTATATCATTTTCGCTGATTTCGGTCAATACAACTATATCTGATAATTTTCGTTTTCATGCCAATTTTTTGAGTTCATATTCCGATAAGAAAAGGATTTAAAGTTTTTGGTTATCATCAATTTTATGATAAAAGCAGGTTTTATAGATTATGAAAATATTTCTTATTATTTGTATAATAATTTCTTCTTTGTATACTCCGATTTTTTCTTTCAATGAAAAAGACATTGAAGAAAAAGAATTTCAAGCCATAACCATGTTTAGACAAGGTAAAAATCAAGAAGTAATAGATTTACTGCAAGAAATAATAAATACAAAAACAGAAAATGATAAAAATTTCCAAACCCGTATAAAAGAAGTTTATTACTGGTTAGGTAAAACATACATTCGATGTAATAAATTCGAAGAAGCAAAAAAGAATCTGGAATATTACATGGCCAATTTCAAAAACTTCGGTGAAAATTACGAAGATGCATATTATGAAAATGCAATGATGTATTACACCGAGAAAAAATACCAGACAGCAGTCGATTTATTCACAAATTTTCTCAAAGAATTTCCGGACAGCAGAATTACTGCAAAAGTATGTTACCAAATAGGAGAATCATTATATGAATTATCTTTATACGACGATTCTTTAATTTATTTTAAAACATTAACTGATAATTACCCTACTTCTAATTATTACGAAGCTGCTACATTCAGAGTAAAATTAATCGAAAGCAGAAAAAACGAGCTTGTTTTACAAAACTTATTGAAATGGTCACAGGAACAATTTTTGGCAAATCGAGATTCATTTCTGAAAAAATTACAAGAAGCCACAGATACCATCAAAATTCTTGAAGATAAAATTAAAATATTAGAAAGCAAAGTCGCTTTAAAAGAAGATACGATTGAATTTAATTATGAACAAAATATGATTCTCGAAAGTCGAGAAGAATTATTAAAAAGAAAAGAAATTATCTTAAAATTAATAGAAAAAGAAATTTTAAAAAGCAGCAAATAACGGAGTAAGTTTTATGATAAAAAATAAATATCTTATATTTATACTTCTATTTTTCTCAAACATCGCATTTGCACAATCTGTAGAAGATAAGCGAACTTCTTCAGCCTCAAACAAAACTTTAGTTTCCAAAAATCTTAAAATCAGTGTGGATAAAAATTCCGGGAACTTTATTTTCTATGCAAAGGAAAATGCTGAAGATAATGATAAGAATAAAGATTCCGAAGAATGGATTAAAATATTATCAGAAAAAACAATTCCATCCAGCTATTTTATTTTCCTTAAAGACGGAACATCAATCGGTTACGGTTCCGGTGAAAAAGGCGTTCATACATGTCAAATAAAATGGAATGAAATAAAATATGCTTGGGAAAATGCCAATACCAGAATTATAAGTACTTTTAGTTTTGCACAAAATATGGATACTTCAACTTATGACGGTTTCAATATAAATTTAAATATTAAAAATATTTCAAAAGCTGATATTGAGCTTATTCCCATAGCTTGTTTTGACGGCAACAATGATACCCTCGAAGAACATTATTTCACATCAAACCGACGAATATCTGTAGAACAAGAATTGTTGGGAAGTAACATAAAAGATTCAATAACCATAAATACGATGATTCCACATACAAGCCTGAAACTTTTTGTTCCCGAAATAATAAACACTGCGGCACAAGAAAATAAAAGAATTCGTCCAAAACGAGTTTTCTTCACAAACTGGCGTAGAATGAAAGATTATGAATCCGGAACGTTTTTTGTAAATTCGGGACGACGTTTTGATACCGAACCATACTCAGACAATGACAGTGCATTATTTATTGAATTTCCAAATACTAAAATAAAACCAAACAGTTCTATTCTAATTAATTTCCGACTGAATATTGAAAAGTTAAAAATATCAGCAAGTTCACAAGCCAGATTGGACGAGCTTTTTCAATTATTGAAAGAAGTAAACCAAAAGATTGATGCAAACGAAATTGTTGAAAAAAAATACCTTAACGATTTAGACGATCGCCTGAATGCTTTGCGATAATTAAAATTTATTGCAAGAAATAACTTCCCTGTTTAGTATTTCTTGCAATAAACTCCTTCTCTACTTTTCGCAAAATTGTTCCTTTTGTATATGAAGCTTCTTCGGTTGATGTAGAAACTAAAGATTTAAAATTGGCAAAACGAAAAATCAAAACATTTTCAGGAATTCGTTCCAAGATATCACAAATCAATTGAACATAAGAAACATCGGTAAATCGGACAAATTGTTCGGGATACATTTCGTATTCTCGGGTAATTTCAGTGCCTTCCGTAAAATCAAGCATTCGATATTTCACACCGTCAATTTTATTTTCTTTAAACAACCGCAAATTTCCGTCAATCATCATATCTGTTGATTCTCCCGGCAATCCGAGTATCATATGAACTCCGACTTTTATATCCGGTGCAAAATTGTGAATCATTGCCACTGCATTATGAAAATCTGAATAAGAATGCCCTCTGTGAATACGCTCTAAAGTTTTATCAAAAACACTTTGCAATCCTAATTCCAGCCAAATTTCTTTACCGGAAGAATATGATAAATCTTGCAAAGCTTTTAAGATTTCCGGATAAATATAATCCGGACGAGTAGATATCATTATTCCGACAATATAATCTTTATCCAAAACAGCTTTATATCGCTGCAAAAGTTCCTTCATATCGCCGTAAGTATTAGTATTCGCCTGAAAATATCCCCAAAATAACGAAACATTTAATCTGTTACCAAAGAAATCTTTGCCTTTTTCCAGCTGTATATCAAGTTCGTCCATTGCACACAAATTTCCGGTCTCATATAAATGCAATCCGCCGTCTTGCAAATAATCCGGCAAAAATGACAAACCATCGCAAAATGAACAGCCCGGTTTACCGTCTAATCTATTAGGACAAGGCAATCCCATATCAAGCGGCAATCGCCAAACTTTTTTCCCAAACTTTTCTTTATTATAATCATTTAATGTTCGATAAAATTTTTCATTCATTATCTATATCTCTCATTATCATCAACAATCAACGGAGAAAAATACATCTGACGAATCGGATTAAAACGAAATACAATCAGACAATAAATAAACGCAAAAATAAATCCAAACAAATGCGTGATATGAGCAATTCCGTCTGCACTGCCTGTCATTTCTATAAAAAGTTCAAATATTGCAAACAGCGGTACCATCCATTTTATTTTCAACGGAATGATAAAAAATAAAAGTACTTTGATTTCCGGATAATACGCCCCGAAAGCCAGTAAAACACCGTACACCGCTCCGGATGCTCCGATAAGCGAAACTCTTTCGGCTCCGGTCAAACTAAAAAATAAATATGACGCAATATTGGCAAGTATTCCTACCACAAGATAAAAAGCTAAAAAATGTCCGCTTCCCCATCGTTTTTCCAACGGCTTACCAAATGCATATAACGCATACATATTTAAAATAAGATGAGCTAAATTTCCGTGAAGGAACATAGAAGTCAAAAGTTGATACCCAAATCGAAAACCATTATCAATTGACGGAATAGAATCGCCGAAGCCGATATTCAATGCCCCGAACATAAATTCCAATCCCAACAAAGCTCCGTTATGAGTCACATAATTTAAAACCCACGGAATAAACAAAACACAGTTAATAATGATTATAAGATTGACTATTGAAAAACTATTTGATTTTAAAAGTACTCGATTATTCATAATGCGAGGAACTTACACAAGTTATTTTCAATAGTCAAGGCATTTCAAATCTCAATTATAAAGGTCTGAAATCTGCCGCTCCGTGCTTACATATCGGACAAATATAATCCGGCGGCAAAGTTTCACCTTCGTAAATAAAGCCGCAAACAATACATATAAAACCTTTTTTGCCGGCAGCCACGTTATCCTTTTCTTTTATATTTGAATAATAATATGCATAAGTAACAGAAGATTTATCAGACAAAATTTCTCCGTCGGTAACTTCGGCAATAAACATTGTGTGAGTTCCCAAATCTACCGTTTTAATAACTTTTCCGGAAATATAACCGTTAGATTCTTTAGTAAGATAAACTATTCCGTTTGCCGCTCTGGCAAAATCCACTTCTACAAGTTTATCTGAATCTCGTCCGCTTTTAAAACCAAAATTTTTATAAGTAGCAAATTGAGAACTTTCATCTAATATTGAGATGTTAAATTCTTTGTTTTTTAAAATTATATCATGAGTGTAATTACTTTTATTTACAACTACGGAAATACAATTCGGTTCAATCGTTACTTGCATTGCCGTATTGATAATACAACCGTTATCCTTTTCACCGTCTTTTGCCGTAAGAACAAAAAGTCCGTAACTAATTTTATTCATTACATCAATATTCATAATCTCAACTCCTTTATTATCAATAATAACATACTAATGTTAAATACCAATCTAAACTTACTCAATAATTACTGCTCATTTTATTTTTATCAACAACAAAATATCGCATTCCGTTTATTGTCTTTTCTGAAATTCCGGCAGAAAAAACAATTCCGTTTTTATTTATAAAAATAGCTTCTGCATTTTTATGTTTATTAATAAAATCCAGTCCCTTATTTACCCCCATTACAAACAACGAAGTAGATAACGCATCTGCACACACAGAATCCGGTGAAATCACGGTAACGGAAGATACATCACTTTCTGCAGGATAACCGGTTTTAGGATTGAGAATATGGTGATACCGCTTTCCGTCAGTTCCTACAAAAAATCTTTCATAATCTCCGGAAGTTACAATAGTCACTCCTGTCATTTGAATATATCCGGCAACGGAACTGTCGGAAAAAGGATCTTTTATTGCAATATTCCATTCCCTTTTCCCATTAAAAAGCCCGGAAAGTACAATATCACCGCCACCGTTAATAATAAAATTATCAACGCCTTGACTTCTTAAATATTCTGAAATCAGATGCAATATTTTTCCCTTAGCAATTCCGCCGACATCGACAGCCGCATTATTTTCTAAACTTATCTGATTGTCGGTAAACCTGACTTTATCAACGCCGCAATTTTTAAGAGTCGCACTTATTTCCTCTTCCGACGGTGCTGATAATGCATTTTCAATATTCCACAATTTAATCAACGGAAACAAAGTATAGTCAAAAACACCGCCTGTAATCTTATGATAAAAATCTGCCTCTTGAAGCATTTTGTAAATATCTTGATTATCCGTAGTACCACATTGATTAAGTCGAAAAACTTCACCGTAAGACTGTTTGGATGAAAAAACTTTATCGTATTTATCTGCTACTTTAAATGCGTCATCAAGAATTTGTGATGCATTTTTTTTATTGGAAAAAAATTGAATATTAAGAATTGTCCCCATTACAAGTTCTGTTCTACTGTGCTTTTTTACGGCACATACAGAAAATACAACAGTTAATAATAAAATTTCACAGATAAAACGTTTTATTCTCATAATTTCAATTTTCCTCCGCCGGCACGAACCTCTTTTATCCCGTCAGTTGCAGACAATCGAACAATCGAAGACGGAATGCCGGGCAAATATTTTTCATCAAATACAAATAAATCTACCGAATCACCAAAAGCCTCTTCCATTTCTGTAGGATTTTCTAAAGGAGATTCGCCGGAAAAATTTACACTTGTAGAATAGAGAATCTTACCTGTTTTAGCAACCAACTCATTCAAAACATTCCATTTCGGCATTCTTACACCGCAAGTAGTACCGTCAATACTGTCAAAAATAAAAGTAAACGGACCGGGCCAATTCTTCTTTAAAATATTAATAAAAGGCTTATAGATAACATTCAGTTCATCCAAGTTACTCATGTCGCTGATAAAAAATAAAAAAGGCTTATTATCACGCCTTTTTATTTCTCTGACCTTTTCAGAAGCTTCTTTAGTAAACAAAAAACCGTAAACCGTATCTGACGGCATTATTACAATTCCGCCCTTATCAAGTACGCCGGCTATTTTATCTATAGGATAATTTCCGTTAATAAGAATTTTCTCACTCATTTTCTATTCCAAAAACAATCAATAAAATAAAAACAGAAATCAATAAGTAAAACAACGCACTAATCATCTGCTTCATTTTTTGAATCTTTTCTACTTCAGATGTTACACGAACATACTCTTTCAAATAAGTATTACTTTCCCCAATATTCAAAGAAACTCGTTTTGATGCATTATCACGAATGCGAAACAAAACCTTCTTATTATTATCAAAAAAACCTAAGTTATTAGCTAACTCTTCTTTTGCCGACTCATGAGTATCCGAAGATTTTAAATATGCAACATACTCTTCAAGATTACTTTTCTCATCTTTAAGATATTCCATATAATTTTGAAGAGCTTCCATTTCCTTTCGCAATTTATAGCCTTCAATCAAACCGTTACTTCCTAAAAGTAACTGATTTAAAATTACAGATAAAATAATAGCAAAAACTAAGAATATAACTTTCTTCACAATTATTCGCTCCTCAATAACCTCTGAATCTTATCGGAATATATAAAAAAACACCCCGAACAACAATTTCCGGGGTGTAACATTCATTTAAAACTTCAATTTCACCAATCTATCAATAGCTTCTTCAACGTTGCTTTTTTCACCGAATGCCGAAAGTCGGAAATATCCCTCTCCACATAAACCAAAACCGGCTCCCGGAGTTCCGACAACTTGTACTTCATTTAAAAGTTTGTGGAAAAAGTCCCAACTTGAAAGATTAGCCGGAGTTTTCAACCACACATAAGGAGAATTTATTCCGCCTGTAGATGAAATTCCCAACTTTGTAATACCTTCTTTAATAATTCTGGCATTTTCAAGATAATAATTAATTGTTGCGTCAACCTCTGCTTTTCCTTCAGGAGTAAATACAACCTCAGCTCCTTTTTGGATTAAATAAGCTGTTCCGTTAAACTTAGTAGTCTGACGACGCAACCACAATTTATGCAATTCATAAGCTTTACCGTCGTTATCATAAACAACCAATTCCTTAGGAATAATAGTATAAGAAAGACGTGTTCCGGTAAAACCGGCAGTTTTAGAAAGACTTCTGAATTCTACGGCACACTCTCTGGCTCCCTCGATTTCAAAAATTGAATGAGGAATATTATCTTCTCTGATAAATGCTTCGTATGCTGCATCGAACAAAATCAACGCTTTATTTGCTCTTGCATAATCTACCCATTTTTTCAATTCATCTTTTGTAGCTACCTGACCAGTAGGATTATTAGGAAAACAAAGATAAATCAAATCTACCGGCTGTTTAGGTAATTCCGGGATAAAATTATTTTCCTGATTACATTCCAAATATACAAAATCAGTATATCTACCGCCTTTGTAAACACCGCCGCGACCTGCCATTACATTACTGTCTACATAAACAGGATAAACCGGATCCGGAACTGCAATTTTTATATCACTGGAAAACAATTCCTGAAAATTCGCTGTATCTTCTTTTGCTCCGGTAGAAACAAAAATTTCATCATCGGCAATATTTACGCCTTTAGAACGAAAATCATTTTCTGCAATCTTATTACGTAAAAAATCATATCCCTGTTCCGGTCCATATCCATGAACATTTTTTTCCAAATCAAGAACTACTTCTTTTAATGATGAAATAACTTTTCCAGTCAAAGGTTTTGTAACATCACCGATACCCAAGCGAATAATTCTTTTGTCCGGATTAGCTTGCTGATATGCATTAACTTGACGACCAATCTCGGTAAACAAATAATTTCCCGGCAATTTATTGTAATTTTCATTTAATTTAATCATAGTAAATAACTCCTTATTCTTTTTAGTGTATGTCTATTTTTTATCTCTTACAACCACCCTGCTTTCCATTGCGTGTAAGGTTGTCTAAAATTTTCGAATCATATTTCAAAACTTTATCTTTTCTCAACTGAGCCTGACGTAATGCCTCTTCAATCAATACATCAATCAACTTTGTAAACGGTAAATCATTATGCTCCCAAAGATAAAAACTGAATGAACCGGGAATTGTATTGATTTCATTGACATAAACATGTTCTCTTGATTCATCCATCAAATAATCAACACGAACTACCCCGCAACAATCCATTGTCTTATAGATTTGCTTTGTATAGTTTTCAATATGTTCTTTTTGCTCTTTCGTAACTTCAGCCGGAATCTTACGCCCCATAGATCCCATACCTTTAGTTTTAGAATTGGCATTAATATATTTATCATCGAATGAAAGAAATTTTTCCCATCTGACAGGCTCTTCCAAAACAGATGTCAAAACTTCATTATCTTTCATTATTGCAGAACAGTTGATTTCTACCGAATTAGCAACACCTTTTTCTACGATTATTCTGTAGTCGTATTTACTTGCCACATCGATAGCGTTAATCAAATCCTTTTCATCATTTACCATCGAAATCCCTATTGAAGAACCTAAATTAGCCGGTTTTACAAATACGGGATAATCAAGCGTATAACGAACTTTTTTTATTACCTCATCGGAGTTTTCAATCCAATCATGTCTTGTAAACCAAATATAAGGCAACACAGGTAAATCAATTCCTGAAAAAATACTTTTCATTACGATTTTATCCATACCGGAAGCAGAACCTACAACTCCGCTGCTTGTATACGGAATATCAAGAAATTCTAAAAAACTTTGCAATTTGCCGTCTTCACCGTAATTTCCGTGACATGCAATAATCACTGCATCCAAAGAATTAAGAATATTCTTCTTGTCCTTTTTATTTAATGAAGGTTGAAATTGTTTAGCACATTTCTTAGTCCAATTTTTGTAGATTTTTAAATCTTTAAGTTTCTTTTCACCAAAAAACCAGTCTCCGTCTTTATCGATATAAATAAGCTCCGGAGTATATTTTGACTTGTCAAGATTTTCATAAACTTGAAGCCCGGTAATAATAGACACTTCATGTTCTACTGATTTTCCGCCGTATATAATGCCAATTTTTTTCATTTTATATAATCTCCCATAATGCCAGCTCAACCTCAAATGGGTAAGTTCATTTTGTGCCAGTATTTAACTTATTTTATGAAAAAAATCAATTGTTATGCTATAACTTGCCAAAATAAGTATATTACAATGAGAAAAGGAGCCTATAATGAAAAAGAATATCATAGCTTGTTTTTTTATCTTTTGTATATCTTTAATAAATGCAGAAATCCTTCCTCAAAATGATGCCGTAGCCACCCGTATAAAAAACATTCTTATCGACGGATATGACAACTACGAAGGCTTTAATTTTAAAGAGCGACTCGTACTTAAATTCGGAAAAAGAACTTTTATCGATTGCGTAACATTATGGCACCAAAACTATACAAATATTGAAAATATAGAAATAAAACTCCACTACCAATTAAGAAACTTATCTGAAAAAGTATTCAAATATGAAAGCTACGAAAAAGCCGCAAGATTTAAAGAAGCACTGGAAGAACTAACTTTTTTAGGATTTTGCAATGTCGATTTGTACTATAAAGCATTACTGAAAACTGAGAATTTACCGGAAATGTTTACAACCGACGACATTGATGACGCATTGGCAAATCCGGAGTTTTTTTTATTGAAAAAACAACTTTATGAAAAAGAAGAAGATTTGAAACAAGAAATCAGAAGTCATCTAGCTTCAAAAGAATGCAAAAACAAACTTGGTCTATATTTATTCTTTTTCGATTTTGTCAATAAAATCAGATTCGGCATAATAAAGAAAGACATAGAGAAAAGCTATAAAGCTATATTAGAAAAACAAAAAAAACCACAATAATTTGTACTCCTGCATAACTATCGAGTCATAAATCTTTTGCTCTTTCTCCGATAATCCGGCAAATTTAATTTAGGTGAAAACACCGTTTAAACTGCGTTTTACACGTCAAAATAAAAAAACTTCAATTTTTTTCCCGAAATTTAAGCTCGGTATTTAACTGACGTTAAATACTCAGTTCGCATATTTCATATGCTCACCGTACATGCAATAAAAAAACTTTTTTACTTTATATAATTATGGATTTTTTTCCTAAATTATATCTAAGGAATAGAAAATGATGTATTTTGAAAAATACGAAGATATCTGTTTCACAAACAATTTTGCAAGGTTATGCAGAACGAGGAGATTTGCCGAGAAGTCATCGAAACACTTTTGCATATAAAGGTCGGCAAGCTGGAATATAAATCATTCGAAAACACTTCATTCGTTCACGTTGCTCACCAACCGTGGAGATAAAAGAAAACCTTGCAAAGGTTTGAAAAATGTTATCAAGTGCCGAACAAGCCGAAAAAACCCCGATTCCAAATATGGAAATCGGGGTTTTATTATTATAAAAAATGAATTGGTTATTAATGGTAGAAATGGCGATTTCCCGTAAAATACATAGCCACACCTAGTTCGTTACATGCATTGATTGAATCTTCATCACGTACAGAACCACCCGGTTGAGCTATCGCAGTAATTCCTCGTTCTGCAGCCAAACGCACTGTATCATCCATCGGAAAGAATGCATCAGAGCCGATTACAGCACCTTTTGCTTTTTCCCCTGCCCAATCAAGAGCTATTCTTGCACTTGTCACACGATTCATTTGACCGGCACCTACACCAAGCAACATTTTATTTTTTACAACTACAATTGCATTTGATTTTACGTTCTTAACAATTGTCTGTGCAAATTTCATATCTTCAAGTTCTTCATCTGTAGCTGCTTTTTCGGTAATCTTTTTATATTCTTCTGTCATAGGAGATAAAACATCACGTTCTTGAATCAAATATCCACCTAAAACATGTTTTACTTCACAATCTTTTTCATTAAAAATTAAATCTTTCCATTTTGCATATTCCATCAAACGAATATTCTTTTTCTTTGACAAAATCTCAAAAGCACCTTCAGTAAATTTTTCGGCAATGATAATTTCCAAGAAAATTTTAGAAAGAAGTTCTGCCGTATCTTCCTTTACAATACCTTTCATCGCTACAATTCCGCCGAAGATTGACATTGAATCACCTTCGTAAGTAGCTTTGAATGATTCGTAAACACTGTTGCGAGTAGCTGCTCCGCATGGATTTGAATGTTTTACAGCAACACATGATTCATCATCTAAATCAGCAAGGATACGAAGAGCTCCGGAAATATCTGCAATATTATTGTAACTTAATTCTTTTCCATGTAATTTTCCTTCCGTAAAAAAATTATGAACTCCGGAATTTCCGGCTTCAACAAAATACGCTGCATTTTGATGAGGGTTTTCGCCGTAACGCATTTCAATATTTTTTGTCAGATTAAGAGAGAATTCATTTTCCAACTGTTCCATTTCAAATACTCCGTATAGATAAAATTGTTCTTCCTTATACCGTTTTTTTTATTTAAAGTCATTAAAATCTTTATACTTAAATTGCCACGTTGTACTTTAATAAAGAATTATAAAAATATTGTCATAAAGTTTATTTTTAATTAATTTGAGTCCTACTCAAAACAAAATATTTGACAATGAAATTATCGGGGTGTATATACCGTTAAAAATGTCATTTAGCTCATAATATAAATTACTTTTTTTAAAGAGGATATTAAGTGGATACACAAGTAAAAGAAATTCATGCAAAGGTAGAACGTGAGATTTCTACTATAGAAGCAATTCAAAGTGAAATGAATAAAATTATCGTCGGTCAACGTGAAATGGTCGAAGGACTTCTTGTAGGTTTGTTTACCGGCGGTCATATTTTAGTAGAGGGAGTTCCTGGACTTGCAAAAACTCTGGCAATCAGTACTTTATCAAAAGTTGTAGATTTAGATTACAAAAGAGTTCAATTTACTCCTGATTTATTGCCGTCTGATATTACCGGTACATTGATTTACAATCAAAAATCCGGCGATTTTGAACCTAAAAAAGGTCCTATTTTTGCAAATCTAATTCTTGCCGACGAAATAAATCGTGCTCCGGCAAAAGTTCAAGCCGCATTACTTGAAGCTATGCAGGAAAAACACATTACAATCGGTGATATTACTTATGCTCTTCCTAAACCTTTTATGGTAATGGCTACTCAAAATCCTGTTGATCAAGAAGGAACTTATGCCCTTCCAGAAGCACAAGTAGACCGTTTTATGATGAAAATCAAAATTACTTATCCTAAAAAAGAAGAGGAAAAAGTTATTCTCGACAGAATGATGGACAATTCTGAAATTCCTTTAAATTGCGTTGTTTCAAAAGAAAAGATTGCACAGATAAACAGTCTTATAAATGAAATATATATCGGTGACAGAGTAAAAAATTACATTATCGATATTATAGATGCGACTCGTCATCCGGAAAATTACGGATTAAAAATAAACAATCTTATTAATTATCCGGCATCTCCTCGTGCAAGCATTTTCTTAGCTCGTGCAGCAAAAGGTTTTGCACTTCTTAACGGCAGAGGTTATGTTACTGCCGATGATATTAAAAATGTAAGCATGATGGTTTTACGTCACAGAATTTTGCTTAGTTATGAAGCAGAAGCAGAAGGCATTTCTTCTGAAGACGTGATTACAAAAATTTTCAATTCCGTTGTGGTTCCGTAAATGAATAAAAATAATACTGAAAAAATTCCGGAAGAACTTTTTAAGAAAGTAAAAAAAATTGAGCTTCATACAAGAAAATTAGTAAACGCCATGTCGTCCGGCGGCTATATTTCTGTATTTCGCGGACAAGGTATGGAGTTTGAAGAAGTAAGAGAATACAATGCCGGCGATGATTATCGTAAAATTGATTGGAATGTAACGGCTCGACATAATACTCCGTATGTTAAACGCCATCGTGAAGAGCGAGAACTTAACGTTATGTTGCTTTTGGATGTTTCCGGGTCGCTTAATTTCGGGTCTTCATTCCAAACAAAACGCAGTATTATGGTAGAAACCGCTGCACTTCTTGCTTTTACTTCCCTTTTTAATCAAGATAAAATCGGGTCTATATTCTTTACCGATCGGATAGAACAATATTGTTATCCTTCCAAAAGCAAGAATGCAATTTTAAGAATGATTCGTGATATTTTATTTTTCAAACCTACCGGTAAAGGTACAGATATTAATTTAGCTCTCGACTATGCTATTTCAAATATGAAACATCACGGTATTATCTTTCTATTTTCGGATTTTCTGTCTGACATTGACAGTTCCAAATTATTTATCGCATCTCGCAAGCACGATATTATACCGGTAATAATCGAAGATGACTTTGAATTGCCCGGTAAAAATATTGGATTGATTGATATGATTGATAATGAAACCGGCAGAAAAATTCTTGTCGATACCGGAAGTAAAGCTTACAAGGCATTTCTTGACGAACGATTACGCCGAAAGGAAATGTTCTTGGATGAACTTGTAAAATATAACATCGAACCTATACATATTAACACTGCCGAATCGGCAGAAAAACCGATATTAACCTATTTTCACAAACGAAAGCGAAGGCATTAATTATGAAAAAAAAGTTTCTGTGGATTATCGTTGCATTATCCATTTCTTTCACACTTTTTTGTGAAGAAAAATTTCCGACAAAAGATTTTTCTTTAAGTAAAACTGAAATATTACTAGGTGAAAAAATAAATTTTCAGTTTTCTATTGTTCCGAATGATGAAACTAAAAAATATGAGATTCTTACTGAAGAATTTTCTATTATCGCACCTTTTGAGATTTTATCTATCGATTACAAAAAACTCGGTAATAACGTAACTCTCGTAAGCGGTGAAATGACATCTTTTACCTCTGGTGAATTAAAAGACATAAATATGTCTGTTCCCGTTTCTTTTTCCGACGGTACGGTAGCAATTTACCAAACAGACAATCAAACTTTTAATGTAAAGCCTGTTCTTACAAAGGAAGAAGAAGAGGCTCTGAAAAAAATTGAAGATCCGTCTACTATCGAATTAAGAGCATCTTTGCCGCAGGAAAAA
This sequence comes from Spirochaetales bacterium, assembly GCA_017624275.1. GTDB lineage: Bacteria > Spirochaetota > GWE2-31-10 > GWE2-31-10 > GWE2-31-10 > RGIG8597. The sequence goes on from JAGANG010000035.1 coordinate 69,123, forward strand.
TTTCGTTTATATTTTGAAGGCTGGCTGATTTTTATATTGATTGTCGTTGTTCTGGCAATCTTAGCTGTTATTATTTACCGCATTATCATTAAAAAACTTCGTTCAAAAACTTCTGATAATCAAAAAGAATCAGATCCTCTTAATAATTTATCGCCGTATGAAAAATTCTTATTTATGATGGAAACTCATTGTATTTATTCTGCCGACCGTAAAGAAACCGAAGTCAATCTTTCCGGTATGAGTTGTGCGTTAAAAGAGCTTATTACACAAACTTTTAATTTTGAAACACAATCAAATGCGAAATCCGAAACTACACGGGAATTGTTGCATTCTATGCGTCGTGAAAATATTGATGACGTTTTGATTTCAAATATCGGAGCAGTTTTCAATTCTATGGATATGGTAAAATTCGCTAAAGCCAATATTAACCAAGAAGTTTTTGATGATTACGCAAAAAATATTCGTGAATTCGGAAACAAAATAAATGAACTCGGTAAAAAAGGAGATGAAAATGAAAACATTTAGATTTGATAATCTACTGGGCTTTTTATTCTTTTTGTTACCGTTTCTTACCTTATTATATTATTTGTTTTCCGAAAAAATCATCAAACACGGAGCATTTGTCAGTGCTATTTCCGGTTTTAATCAAAAGAAATCTTGGCGTGTTATTGCTCATTATATAAGCGTAGTTTTATTATTTACAGGATTATTTTTTATAGCATTCAGTCTTACCAGACCTCAATACGGTACTCAAAAAGAAAAAATTATTTCTACCGGAATTGATATCGTAATTGCTCTTGATACATCTCCGAGTATGTTGATTAAGGATTATAAAAATAATACTCGAATCAATGTTGCAAAAGTAATACTTACAGACTTTGTAGAAAAACGAAAAAATGACAGAATGGGATTAGTTGTATTTTCTACAAATTCAATCATAAAATCCCCGGCAACTACAAATACCGATTTGTTAAAACGTATTATTTCAAAAATTGAAATAGATCCCCGTAAAGAAGGTACCACTTCAATCGGTATAGGAATGGCAAGCGGAATTAATCGTCTTATTAAACTGAAAGACAATACCGAAAGCAAATCAAAAATATTAATTCTTGTAACTGACGGAAAAAACAATTCCGGAGAAATCACTCCGCAGGCTGCTGCCGATATGGCAAAACAGCTCGGAATAAAAGTTTATACTGTCGGAATCGGCAGCAGCGAAGAGCTTGATTTTGAACTATTGGGAAGCATTGCAAAAGATACCGGCGGTAAATTTTTCCACGCATCAACTTCAAATAATATAGAAGAAGCTTTTGCTGAAATAAACCAGCTTGAAAAACAAAAAATTGAAACCGTAAATTTTACTCGCTTCAAAAGTATCGGTTACCCTATCGCTGCTATCGGAGCTTTATTATTTTTACTTGGATTATGCGGGTATTCATTCCTATTTAGGAGATTACATTAATGTTTGAAAATACAAAATTATTCTATTTATTCTTATTACTTCCTTTTTTAATCGGATTGTTTGTTTTTTTTAATTTACACTTTAAAAAGTCTGCAAAAAAAATCGCCGGGAAAAATATTGATACAATTTTGCCTTATTACACTGAAGGTCAAAAATGGATATCCTTGTTATTCTACATAATGGGCTTTATTTTGTTAATTGTCGCATTGGCACGTCCTCGCTGGGGAATTGAAAATATCAGTACCGATTTAAAAGGTCGTGACGTTCTTGTAATGATTGACGTTTCATATTCAATGGCGGTGCCTGATGTTATTCCGAATCGTATGGATTTGGCAAAAAAATACATTAATGAACTTTTAGAAAGCGGAATAGAAGACAGAATCGGATTGATGGTTTTCAGTTCGGACAGTGAACTTCTTGTTCCGGTAACTCACGATTATGCGGCTGTTTCCTTTTTTCTGGAGTCTATATATCCGGGAATGGTAGGAAAAGGCGGTACAGATATCGGGAATGCCCTTGTCGCAGGGATAAAATCTTTTGATGATACGGATTTTTCCAATAAAATGATTATTCTTATTACTGACGGTGAAGATTTGGAAGGTAAAGTAAAAAACAATGAAGATTTTATAAAAGATTCTGATATTAAAATTTTCACTGTCGGAATCGGTACTAAAAACGGTGAGCCTATTCCACTTCGCAATGATAAAGGAGAAATTGAGTCTTACGTAAAATCTCCTGACGGTACACATGTTGTAAGTAAACTTGATGAAGCTTTATTATCAAGAATTGCAGAAATTACCGGCGGAAGTTATATGCGTACAGGTGGAAAATCCGGAGAATTGGTAGAATTTATCGGTCGAATCAAAAATGTCAAAAGTAAGGATTACGATAAAACGAATTTTACTCAAAAAAAAGATCAATATGTAATGTTTTTAGGAATTGCACTTCTTATGTTTTGCGTAGGTTTTATTTTGGATTTAGGTCGCTTTGTAAAAAGAGGCAGAACAAATTGGATAACTAATATTTTTGCTTTTATGATTTTGTTTCTACCTTTAAATTTACAAGGACAAGCTCCTCAACCGCAGACTTTACAAATGCAAAAGATGTCGCCTCAGCAATCACAAACACCGGCTGATGATGTGAGTTCCGACAGTTCGCCTATTCGAAAGTCTACACGTAATTCCGGTCGTAATAAAAATGGAGCATGGAAAGGAAATCGTAATTTTGATAAAGGCGATTTTCCAAAAGCATTATCAGCATATGCTTCTGCCGTACATGCTTTTTCCGGAAACCAACTTGCAAAATTGTATTTGAATCTCGGAAATACATTCGTAAAAACTCAAAATCCCGAAAATGCAAGCAAATATTATGAAATGGCATTAAATACAGCTTCTGACAATGAATTAAAAAGTCGTATTCTTTATCAAGCCGGACTTTTAGCATTTAAAAACAAACAATACACCGAAGCAGCTGCATTTTTTAAAGAATCATTAAAATTAAATGATAGTAATGATGACGCAAGATATAATTATGCAGTTTCTGTTTTATTTGCAGAATCCGGACAAAATAAAAGTGATTCTCAAGATAATAATCAAGAACAACAGGATACAAAAGAAGACTCTCAAGAAAATGAAAATGAAAACGAAAAACAAGAACAACAACAGCAGCAACAGAATGAAGAAAAAAAAGCTGAGAATATAAAAGAAATGCTTGAAGCATTAGAGAATAAAGAAAGAGAAAACAGCCGACAAAATGCCGAAGCTCAACAAAGTCAGAATCAACAACAACAGTGGAGAGGTAAATATTGGTAATGAACAAAGCAAAATTTTCCGTATTAATATTTCTGTTTATCGCAAACTTTGTATATGCAAAAAACATCTCATACAATTTAGAAGCGTCAAAAAATGAAGTCAGTACTAACGAAATGTTTCAAATCACGTTAGAAATTACAAATGCTAGTAACGCTTCTGTTTCTCTGTTAGAAGAAAATCCGGCTGTTTCATTAAGAGAAGTCGGTAAATCAAGCAGTATTAGTTTTACAAACGGTCAACAATCGTCTTCCGTTACAATTACTTATATTGCAAAAATAACAAAAGAAGGAAAACAAAAAATCGGACCGTTTAAAATAAAAAACAGGTCTGAAAGTATAAATACCAAACCGTTGTTCATCAACGTTTCTGCATCTTCCTCAAATAATTCACACGCAACTCAAGAAAAAGCAGAAGATGCATTTATCAAAGCTGTAGCATCAAAAACTTCAGTCTATGAAGGTGAATTTATCGATGTATCAGTATTTTTTTATACATCCGTAGAAACTAGAATTAACGATTATACTCAGCTGGAATTCCCGGCAAATGCTTGGACTGAAGATATTCGTTCCGAAAATGATCATAAAAGACGTGTACAAATCGGAAATCGCATCTATGATGAATATGAAATAGAACGTAAAAGACTTTTTATCAATACTGCAGGAGAATATGAAATCTCTCCGGCAAAAATAAATCTTTATCTATTTTCACGTTCTACAATGTTTTCATTCTACTCTACTCCGACATTCTTAGAAACTCAGCCGATAAATATCAACGTAAAACCTTTGCCGGAATCTCCGGTAAAAATCGATACGGCTGTTCCTACCGGTTCATTCTCCGTTGATGTAAAATTATCATCGCAAGAAGTAAAAGTCGGTGAACCTGTTACTATGACCATAACATTAAACGGTAAAGGAAATTTCCATGTAATAAACAAATATCCTATATCACACACAAAGGAAATAGAACTTTTTACATCAAAAAGTAATCTGCTAAAAAATGGAAATACTGCAATCGGAAAAAATTGGGAAACTATTTTAGTTCCTAAAAAACAAGGAGAACTTACTGTTTCTTCAGCACCTTTTACATATTTTGATACATCATCTTATGATTACCAAACTTTGCCGAGTCAATCATTTATAATCAAAGTTTCGGGCAATGATACTGAAGTCCAGACAATGCAAACAATGGATTTCAATGGCAATGAAAATGCAAAAAAGCAAAAAATAAAAAAAATTGACCCGAAATCTTTATTCATGATTTCAAATGTATTGGAAAAACACCCGGTAAATCATTCGAATGCTTTTTTTATTGTAATAATGTCTGCAATGTACGGTTTGTTGATTATAATTTTCGTCGTATATTTAACATTTAAGTATTTCTTCAAAAAAGAAAATAAAGCAATAAATCCATTAAAGCGTTTAGAGCGAGAAATAAATAAGATTGATACAAATGATTTATCAAAAGCTACTGAAAAGCTTTACGGTGAATTGGAAATGTTTATGATAGTGGAATTTGAAATTGATTCCGTCGACATCAGAAAAAATATTTTAAAAGAAAAACTGTCAGAAAAATTATCAGAAGATCTTTTAGAACAAATTATTAATATTATATCAGAATTCGAAATTATCCGATTCGGCGGTATGGATATATCACAATCAAATATAAACGCCTTAAAAAATCGAGTATTACAACTGTGTAAAGATTTAGCCAAATACAAGGATTCAAAATGAAACTAAAATTTTTTTCCGTTATGTTCTTACTATTGTCTTTTGCAATATTCTCACAAGAAGCAACTGTTGATGAATTATTCACAAAAGGAAATCAAGCATATATTTCCGGTAAATATCTCGAAGCAAAAGAAAATTATCAAAAACTTTTAAATAATTTTAATTTGGACAATTATGCTGTCAATTACAACTTAGGTTGTTGTTATTACAAACTTCACCAATTGGGTTATGCAAGATTTTATCTGGAAAAAGCTTTTTTGTTTCAGCCACAGAATGAAGATTTAAAAAACAGCATGAATGTTTTACTTGATGAAATCGGCAAAAAAAACGGTTATACGGAAGAAGATGAATTTTCCATAAAAAGAATGCTGCTTTTTGTATCACCTCTTGTAGTATTCATAATATTCTGCATATTTTTTATATTGTTGATATTCTTCATTTTCATGTTCCTAAAAAAATCATCAAGAATATATTTTACCCTATCAATCGGAGCGTTTATCTGTACTATTTTCTTATTTTCATTTGCATTCGTACAATACAACACTATTAACGATAACTGTGGAATTGTAGTAAAAGACGCAGATGTTTATCTGTCTGCCGATAATTCAACTCCGATTTCATCAGTAACAGACGGTAAGAAAGTTCGTATTCTGGATGATTCTGAAGAAAATTATTTGATGATAAAACTTTCAGACAATACCAACGGCTGGTTGAACAAAAATTGTATACTTTACAATCATTGAAAATGCAGTTTAATATTGAAAAATATACAACAATGTGATATAAGACGCTATAAAATCAAATTTGAGGTGTAAGATGTCAGAAGCTACTGAAAAGAAAAATAAAAAAATTAATAAAATGACTTTGAGTGAATTAGATAAAGCTATAGAAGCAACTAAAGCTTCTATGGGCGGTCTTACTTCAAGTTATGCAAAAGAACTTTTAAAAAGAAAAGAATATCTTTCTGCAAAAAAATAATAGTTTATTATTTATTGAACACATAATGCTTTCCTTTCGGAAAGCATTTTTTTATCTAACTCTCATTAACTTTGTCATATACTTCTTTTATATGACGCATATCAAGATGTGCATAGATTTCTGTCGTGTTGATACTTTTGTGTCCCAAAAAACTCTGTATGTACCTTATGTCTGCACCGTTTTGTACAAGATGAGTAGCAAAACTGTGTCGTAATGTATGAACGGTAACTTCTTTTTTTATTCCCAAAAGCTGCATATTAGCTTTTAGATTTTTCCAGATACCTTTTCTCGTGATTCTGTCACCGCGAAAATTTAAAAATAATGCGTTTTGTTTTATAGATTTTACTAACATTGAACGTCCGTTATTCAAATAATCATTTATACATTGAATCGCACGTACTCCCATCGGTACAAAACGTTGCTTATCTCCTTTTCCGGTTACCTTAACTAACTTTTCATCAAAGAAAACATCTTCAATATTCAAATCGCAAATTTCGCTTACACGAAGTCCACAACTGTACATTAATTCAAATAATGCTCGGTCTCGAATACCGCACGGTTTTTGTATATCAAACGAATCAATAAAACGTTCAACTTCTTCTACTGTTAAATATAAAGGCAAGCGTGTGCCCGTTCTGGGACGAATCAAAAATCTTGAGGGATTATCTTCTATTAATTTCTCAAGTTTTAAAAATTTTAAATAGAGAGAAATAGAGCTGATTTTACGCAATATAGATGTATTTTCAAATGTTCTGTTTGATAAATAAATTATAAAGTCATCAATAATGTCTATAGTGATTACAGATGAAAAAGAGGTATCATCTCGATTTGAATACAAATCTTCCGATACCTCTTTCACAAAAGAAACAAACTGCAAAACATCAGAACTGTAAGCTTCCACAGTATTTGCAGCCAAGTTTCTTTCAGAACATAAATAATCCTTAAATTGGATTACGCTGTCATTTAGTTTTTGCAAAAAAATATTATCCATTAGCGTCTAATATTTTTTAATGAATCAATTCTCATAAAAGCCGGAGTTAAATCGTCTTTTTTCTTAGATATCTGCGAACTTAACATTTGGTTAAATTCTGCATTATCAACCATATACGTATTTTTCTTAGTATCACTTTCTGTCAAATTTAACATTGACGTAAAAGATTCAGATACATTTTTTTCTTCTTCTGCTTTTTCGTCATTACAAATAAGCTCTTCCATTTTCTGAAGATTCACTTGCAAATTCTCTGATTTGGCTTTTTCAAATCCGCAAGCAACAATAGTTACTTCTATCTTATTTTCATAACTAGGATCGAACATTTGTCCTGGAATACAAAGTGTATTTTCACCGCAAATCTCTGAGATTTTATTCATTACATCATTGTAATTTTTCATAGATAATGAAGAACCTCCGGTAACATTTACAATAACAGCTTTAGCTTCTGTATCTGTAAGTGACAATTCTGTCAAAGGATTTGCAATAGCTAAATCTACAGCTTCGTTAGCTGCATTTTCGCCTTGTGCTACACCGATACCGATTAGAGCCTTACCACGATTTTTCATTACGGTTTGAACATCTGCAAAATCGATATTAATAACACCTTCTTTTACTATCAAGTTTGAAATCCCGTAAACAGCCTGTCGTAAAACATCATCTGCCATGTGAAATGCTTCAAGAATAGAAATACCGTCACCACTGTTAGCAAGCAAGGCTTCATTAGAAATTACAACCATTGTATCTACAACTTTTTCAAGTTTTGCAATTCCTTCTTCTGCAATTTTACCTTTTACTCTTTGTTCAAAAAGGAAAGGTTTTGTAACAACACCTACAGTCAAACATCCGGCTTCCTTAGCAAGTTTAGCAATAACCGGAGCTGCACCGGTTCCTGTACCGCCACCCATTCCGGCAGTAATAAAAACCATATTGGCACCTTTCAAGCATTCACGCAAAGCCGGCTCATCCTCTATAGCTGCTTTTTCTCCCATTTCAGGAATGGCTCCTGCCCCTCGTCCGCCGGTCAAATTCTTTCCGATTTGAATCTTTCTCGGTGCTCTTGATTTTACAAGTGCCTGTCTATCTGTATTTACGGCAATAAATTCTACTCCGCTTACATTAGCTTCAATCATACGATTTACAGAATTACATCCACCGCCGCCGACACCTATTACTAAAATTTTTGTACAGCAGGTATTTTCCTCGTCATCGTAAAAATTAATTCTACCTAAATCTATTCTTTCTTTATTTTTTTCCTCTTGCATGCACCCCTCCGCTATTTGCATTTAAAAAAATTGCTTAATGAAATCCGATACCTTAGTCATGAAAGTATTTTTACCTTCACTTCTTTTATGCTTTGTCTCTGTACTACCTCCTCCATAGTAACCGGACAATTCATCACCCAATCCTAAAATCCCATTTACAACAGAATATTCCGGAGAATTTATTTTATCTCCCAACCCGCCGTAAGGTTTCAATGTTGCAACTCTTACAGCTACTCCGAAAACTTGTTGTGCAACAGATTCTATTCCGGGTAATAAAGCTGTACCGCCTGTTATAACTACCCCGCCGTTTATACAATCGAGCAAATCATTATTTTTTAGATTTTCTCGAATAGTTCCAAATATTTCAAGAAGTCTAGGTTGTATGTAATCTACAACTTCACTTCTTTTATGAATTTTCGCAGCTCTTCCGCCTACAGCCGGAATCTGAATCTTTTCCAATTCATTAGTGCATTCGTAATCCGCAATTCCTACTTCACATTTTAATTTCTCTGCTGTTCCCAACGGAATACCGAAACCTTTTGATAAATCAAATGTTATTTGATCTCCACCCATTTTCTGGAAAACAGTAGTATATGAAGGAGCTTGCTTATAATAAACAGAAACATTAGTTGTTTGTGCTCCTATATCCAAAAGCAAAACTCCAAGTTCTTTTTCATCTTCACTTAAAACAGCTTTTGCATCTGCTATGTTCTGCAAAAATATAGCATTTACTTCAAGATTCATTCTTTGGAAACACATCAAAACATTCCTGATTGCTGTTTCTTCCGTTGTAATTATATGAACCTCTGCTTCCAATCTTGTTCCGAACATTCCCAACGGATCTTGAATATTATCTTGTTTATCTACTTTATACCAACGAGGCAAAACATGCAGTATACGTCTATCACTTGAAATACTAATACCTTTTGCTTGTTCTACAGCTCGTTCTATATCGTTTCTTCTAATTTCTTTATTCATTCCCGAAGCAGTAGAAATTCCCTGTTCATTTTGAGATTTGATATCTTTTCCGCTTACGGCAATAAAAACATTTCGGACTTCTCTACCAGCCTGCATCTCTGCTTGGTTTATAGCCTCGGTTATTGCGTCCCTTATAGAATTTATATTAACAATACAGCCGTCTTTTACTCCTGTATTAGATTCTGAACAGCCAAGACCAATGACGGATAGTTCACCTGTATCATCCTGAGCTGCTATTGCTACAACCACTTTACAAGATCCGACATCAACTGCCACAATCAAGTCATCGTCTCTTCCTCTCACTTCATGTCCTCCCGATATTATTTAAGATTATTATAGTCGTAATAATAACCTTTATCTATTTGCTTTAATTGAACTTCATCGTTTAAAAGTTCATCACAAATTTTTGATACAACTAAAGTTTCCAATAGTGTCTCGACACTTAATTTTTTTTTTAAAGTAATAGTTTTATTGATTATGCGAAAATCAATATTATATTCCAAATTCTCATTGCGTTTACATACCGCAATTTGTGCAATTTGCTGATAAAGATTGTTATATTTCTGATTCAGCAAGTACAATTGTTGCACCATATCACCAAATTTTCCACCAAGTTTTTTTCCCTGATGAATTTGTTGGGGATTATCTAAAATTAAAAGAGGAACCATTCCCTTAATTTTAGAACTTTTAAATATGACACCGCGTCTGTCTATAAAAAAGATTTCCCCGTCTTTTCCTGCAATTCTTGCCAAAGGCTTTCTTTTAAAAAGTTGAATTACCAGTCGTGACGGATATCTTTTTGTCACTTTATAATCATCAACAAAATATAAATCATCCAAAACTGTCGCTATTTTTTTACTGTTGTATTGCCAAATATAGCAACCGTCTTCAATACCGACTTTCTGCATTAAAAAAGAACGATTAAATTTAAAATCTGCCGTTACCTCTATATGTTCTACAATAAACCGTTCTTTGTTGACCACAAATATAATAGAACCGAAAAGTATCGTTACCAAAAATAAAATTGAAATAACATAACTAACTTTCATTTAACTCACACCTTGCAGAAGAGTTTGAAATATTAATCAATATTCCTATAGAAAACAAAAATACCACTAATGATGTTCCGCCGGCACTTACAAGCGGAAGCGGAATCCCTGTTGCCGGGAAAATACCGGCTGTAACACCGATATTCAACACAGCCTGAACAAACATTAACGATGAAATACCGGCCGCCATCAAATATGAAAATCTGGATTTACAACGTTTTGCAATGTTTATTCCCAATAATGCAATTACAAAATACATCAAAATCATTAAAATGCCGGTAATCACTCCACTCTCTTCGACAATTACCGAAAAAATATAATCGTTATATCCCTTAGGTAAGGCACTATATTTCTGGGTAGATTCACCTAAACCGCGTCCCCAAAATCCTCCCAGAGAAAAACACTTCATAGATTGAATACTTTGCCAGCCGCTGCCAAAAGGATCTACCCACGGGTTAAACAAAACAGCCAAACGTTTTATTCTGTACGGAGCCAAAAAAATCATCCCTACTGCACCAAAAACACCGACAACACCAAGCATCAATAAAGTCACAAGTCGCACGCCTGAAAGAAAAAACAATATAAACCCTACAAAAAAAATCAACATTGTAGTCGAAAAATCGTTTTCTAATAAAACAAAAACACCAATCAGTATAAGCAACATTAAAGGCGGTAACACACCTTTATAAAAATCACGAATATCATCTTTTTTATTATCTAAAACCGCAGCCAAATAAAATATTGTCGTTAATTTTGCAAATTCCGACGGCTGAAATGTAAGAGGTCCCAATTTTATCCATCGTCTTGCACCGTAAACATCTACCCCCAATCCGGGAATCAACGTAAGAATTAAAAAAGCAATGGTAATAAAAACCATAAATTTTATATGTCGCTTATAAAAATTATGATCAATCAACGCCCCTAAAACTAACGCAACTATTCCTATTCCAAAAAAAGATAATTGTTTAATTACAAGCATAAACGCATATTCTTCATCCGGGAAAAGCGGTTGTGTTGCCGTATTTAGAAATCCCAATCCCAAGCCACTTAATATCACAACGAAAACTAATAAGAGGACATTAATTTTAGAATTAGATAAACCTTTTTCTTTCATATTAAATTACCGTATTTTTAATGTTGCCAATGCTGCCACTGCCAAAAGAGCTCCCACTATCCAAAAACGAGAAATAACTTTTGTTTCTTTCCAACCTTTTTGTTCAAAATGATGATGCAACGGTGCCATCAAGAAAAAGCGTTTTCCTCCGGTTTTTCTGAAATAAGTAACCTGAATCATTACTGAAACAGTTTCTGCTACAAATACACCGCCTACTATCGCCAATAGCAATTCTTGTTTAGTCATCATTGCAATAGTACCTATAATACCGCCGAAAGAAAGAGAACCTGTATCTCCCATGAAAATTTCAGCCGGATGAGTGTTGTACCACAAAAATCCACAAAGCCCGCCGAGAATAGCCAGACAATACACTAAGATTTCTCCGGAAACCGGCAAATAATCTAAAAACAAATAACTTGCCATATCCTTATGCCCTTGAATATAACTAAATAATCCATAGGTAAGAAACACGGGAATTAATAAACCGCCTGCCAGTCCGTCCAAACCGTCAGTAAGATTTACCGCATTTGAAGCTCCTACGATTAAAAATACTCCGAACAGAATATAAAACCATGATAAATCTATTTTTAAACCTTTAACAAACGGAATTGAAATATAGCTGGATTCACGCCCCATTATAAGGAATATCGATAACGAAATAATAAAAGCAATACATATTTGACTTATCAATTTAAACTTCGCATGAAGTCCATCAGATGAATGGCGAGATAATTTTAAATAATCATCAAGAACACCTATTACACCAAATGAAATCGTACAAAATAACAATAACAATATATATAGATTATCAAGTCGACCGCAGATAAGCATTGTGATAACAGTCACAACAATTACAACAAGCCCGCCCATGGTAGGAGTTCCCACTTTTGTAAGATGAGATTTAGGGCCTTCGGTTCTGATTATTTGAGCAGCCTTAACTTCTTTCATTTTCTTTATAAAAGGCGGAAAGAAAATAAGACACAATAAAAAGGATAAAACAAAAGCTATAGCTCCTCGAAAAGTTATATACCCAAACACATTAAAAAATGTGATTTTTTGTGCTAATGGATAAATAAAATGATAAAGCATAGCCCCCTCCCGTTTGAACCATATTACCAATGATGTTTGATAAGAAAAAACTGTTATATTGATTCCCGCAATTAACATAACAGCGATTAATTTTTAAATTGAATTTTGACAAACTTTCAATACGTCTGCTCTGCAAGGTATCATATTGAATTTATTTTTGCCATATTTTTTTGCATTTTATAACAAAAAAAATCTTTTCATTAATTAACTTTATCTTTGTCGATTTCAATATTCACCAAATCTTTTACTTTTACACTTTTCATTTGATTCTCAGTTGCATAATCCAATACTTCCAATGGATTTGTCAAAGCAGAAGATTCTATTTTTACTCGTTTAATTTCAATTCGCATTTCATCAATTTTTTGATAAATCTGTGTTACTTCACGCTCTTGTGCTTTTACTTTTATGCTTACAAAAGTCGTAAAAATAAACAAAGCTGCAATTATACAAGCAGCAAGAACAATCATAAAACCATAAGTTTTTCTCATATTTTCTCCACAATTCGCAATCTTGCAGATCTCGACGGCGGATTATCTTTCAACTCATCATCATCTGCCGTAAATGATTTTCCTACAATCTCAACTTCTTTAATTTTACCGCAAACACATTTGGGAATCTTCGGCGGACATTCACATTCCAAACTCATATATTTAAAAAGACTTTTAACAATTTTGTCTTCCAATGAATGAAATGTTATCACTCCCAGTCGTCCGCCTTTTTTCAAAAGTGACAAAACAGCACGAATGCCGGGTTCTATATAATCAAGTTCGTGATTTACGGCAATTCTCAAAGCTTGAAAGGCTTTTGTCGCCGGATGAATCTTTCCGCCTCTAAACTTTGCCGGAACAGCACTTTCAATAATTTCAGCCAATTGAGTAGACAGCGTAATCGGATTTTTTTCACGATAAGTAACAATTTTCTTTGCTATCATCGGAGCGAAACGTTCCTGTGCATACTTATACAAAATTGAACGCAATTCTTCTTCAGGAAGATTATTTACCAAATCGGCAACAGATTCGCCTTCATTATCAAGACGCATATCAAGAGGTTCTTCCCGTGAAAAACTAAAACCGCGACCGGAAACTTTATAGTGAAATACAGATATTCCCAAATCTATCAACGCACTGTCAAACGACAAGCCTTTTTCTTTCAAAGTTCCCACCTCTGAAAAATTCATCAAGAAACTTTGAAATCTATCTCCGAAAGGTTGCATTCTGTTTTTTGCAACTTCCATAATTTTGCAATCTCTGTCTATACCGCAAACTTTTATTTCAGGAAAAGTCTTTAAAACAGCTTCTGTATGACCGCCTTCTCCTAAAGTACAATCAAGAAACATTTTGTCATCATCTGATACTACATTTTCTAAAACTTGTTTTAACATTACAGGCGTATGAACATACATGGCTATTCCTCCGACCGTCAATATTTGATTTTTTTTGTTTTATGTCAAACATTTTCTGTTATTACTAATTTACTATTTCCTTTTGACGTAACTTATTTTTTATTGTATTAGCACTCCATGTATCAGCAGTGATATTTTAAGGAATAAAAAATGTTAAATATATTTTCCAAAACTTTTCTGCGACTAATAAGAGTAAAACAATGGATGAAAAATATTTTTATATTTGCTCCGTTGATTTTTTCGCACCATTTATTAAACATACAAGACATTACAAAAACCGTAACGGTATTTTTTGCATTCTCATTAGTTTCGGTTTTAGTATACATAATCAACGATATTCATGATTGCAAACAAGACGCAATTCATCCAGAAAAAAAATCTCGTCCGATTGCTTCGGGAACAGTAAGCAAATCACAAGCATTAATTACCGGAATAATTTTGTTTATTGCCGGGATTTCAATTGCATTTCTTGCAAAACGCCCACAGGTAATTATTACTCTTTTAGCATATTTGATAATTAACATGCTTTACACTTTTTTCCTGAAGCAAATCGCAATACTTGATGTTTTTATAATTGCTGTCGGTTTTTGTATCCGGGTAATAATCGGAGCTGTCGCAATTGACGTACAACCGAGCCAATGGATAATTTCTACTACATTTGCAATCAGTCTCGTATTAGGATTCGGCAAACGTCGCCATGAATTACTTTCATTAAAACAAGAAGCTGTAGAACACCGAGAAATACTGGGAGAGTATACACCTCGATTGCTAGATATTATGATTGCCGTAAGCTCTTCGATTACCGCAATAAGTTATATGTTTTACACAATGGAATCCGGAATTTCTAAGTTATTCTATACATTTCCGTTAGTTTTATATGCATTATTTCGTTATCTGTACCTTATTTATGATAAAAACAAAGGCGGTAAACCCGAGGAAGATTTAATCAACGACAAAGGAATTATTATTACTGTAATTTTATGGGGATTAATGATAATCGGAATTTTATATTACCCCGCAGGCGGTTGTTAATGTTCAATTTTAAACGATATTTCTTTTATATTTCTGACTTCATTTTTGCGATACTGACTTTCACCGCAGTATTTAAACTGCGTTATTCATCATTATTTTTTCCTGCAGTCGGGACAAGAGAGCTTTCGTATTTAAATATTTTAATCTTTTGCGGTTATGCTCTTACAATTTTGATTTTCAATACAGCAATGAAACTTTATGAGCTTAACAGACTGTCACGAGGTAAAGATTCTTTTGTAAACGGATATATTTCGGTAATTGCCTGTGCTTTTACATGGACGTTTATATTTTACATTTCAAAATACGACTTTGCACGATTCGTATTTTTTTCCAGTTTGATAATTATCCCTATTGTACAGATAATATCCCACAAACTTATATTTAAAATAATGACACGTCGAAACCACCAAACAAAAATATATTATTTAGGAACAAAAAAAATCTTAATCTGATAAATGAATTGTTAAATCAATACAATGACATATTGCCGTCAAAAATTATTGAAATCAGCAGTGTAAAAGAAATAAATATAAATCCTAAAAAAGAAAACCATTTAATTGTTATAGATCCGTGTATTTCATTAAAAAATGAAGAACTTTCCGTGATTTATGAATACGAACTGAACGGCTATAAACTTTGTAATGCAGCTGATTTATTTGAATATTTCGACCAATGTCTGCCGTCAGAATTAATCTGCGAAACCCAGATGGAACTTTTTTCTTCATATCGTATTCAAACTTCATACAACAGGATTTTCAAACGTTTCGGTGACATTTTTATCTCATTATTCTTGTTAATAATTTTGTCGCCGTTGATTTTAATAACAGCATTATTGATAAAAATCACATCCAAAGGCCCAGTTTTTTATCATCAAAAAAGAATCGGTTTGTACAATAAAGAATTTGTCATGCACAAGTTCAGAACTATGAAAACTGATGCGGAAAAAGGGAAAGCAATGCTTACTGTAAAAGGTGACACGAGAATCACCGCAATCGGAAAAATCATTCGCCCCATTCGCATTGATGAATTGCCGCAGTTGATTAATATTTTAAAAGGCGAAATGTCATTCATCGGACCGCGTCCCGAACGACGTGAACTTATGGAGAAAATCACAGCAGAACATCCGTTATTTTACAAAAGACTTCTTGTAAAACCGGGGCTTACAGGTTGGGCTCAAGTAAAATTTCAATATGCTAATTCTATTGAAGAAATGAATAAAAAACTCTCGTACGATTTGTACTACATAAAATCTATTTCATTATTGTTTGATTTAAAGATTTTACTTTACACCATCGAAACCGTAATTTTTAAACGCGGTGCACTCTAACCTAAAACAAAGGATTTTTATATGATTGATTTACATACACATACTACGGCTTCCGACGGAGTTTTAACTCCGGCTCAAATAATAGAGCAAGCTGCAAATAACAATATCACAACATTGGCAATAACCGACCATGATACGGTAAGCGGAATAGCAGAAGGACTGGAAGCTGCCGAAAAGTTTAATATAACGTTGATTCCCGGAATTGAAATCAGTACAAAAGCCGACTTATTCGCAGATGAAATACACTTGGTAGGACTGTTTATAGATACGCAAAATCAGGATTTACTTCAAACTCTTGAGTTGTTGCATAATTATCGAGAAAACAGAAACAAAAAAATTATTGAGAAATTAAAAGATATCGGAATCGAAATACCGGAAGAACTTTTATTTAACACAAGCAGCCGTACGAAAACTATATCAACTTTAGGTAAACCGGATTTTGCAAAGGCGTTATATAAAATCGGTGCAGTAAAACATGAAGCTGAAGCTTTCGGGAAATTTCTTAATGATAAAAACGGACTTGCCGGAGTTTCTAAAGAACGCATAAATTTGGAAGATGCAATCTCATTAATCCACAAAGCAAACGGTTTGGCAATTTTAGCCCACCCTTTTCATATAACCAAAAATTATAATGAACTTTATTCGCTGGTAGAAAAATATTCTCAATGCGGACTGGACGGTATCGAAGTCTATTACAACAATTATAACCGCAAACAAATTAAGAACTTAAAAAAATTGGCAGAACATTTCGGACTGATAAAATCAGGCGGTTCAGACTTTCATTTTGCCGGCGGATACCGTCAGGCTCGACTGGGCTTCTTCGGGGAAAAGAAAAATATTCCGGATGATATTTTGAAAGATATAATGAGACGTAAAAAATAATGTTTTTGTATAAAAACGTAGCTGTCCGGGGAAACGGGCAGCTATTTTTTGTTCGTCTTCAAATGCCCAGAGCTCAATCCTATTTTGGTATTTTTTGTTATTTCTTCGCCCAGACCTCTATTCATATTCTGAATAAAATAACAATTAGTAAAAAAATAGTAATTTATTAACCAAAACACCGTTTTCCCCACCTAACGCAAGTGAATAAAAAATATTTTTCACGAGGTATGATATGTCACAAAAAAGAATCACAAAAGACGGCGTTTATTATCATGTTACAAATCACTTTCACCAAGGCGTAATTCGTTTTATAGACAGCAAATGCAAGAAAATGTTTATAGAACTCTGCCATAAGGCGAAAAAGAAGTTTAACTTTAAAATTAAGAATCTTTGCGTTATGGATACACATATTCACTTGCTGATAAAACCTGATAACTGCACTATTTCCGACATCATGCAGTTTATAAAACAATGTTTTACACAATGGCTAAATCGTCGTTTCGGTATCAAAGGCACGGCATGGGAAGCTCGATTTTTCAGTAAAATCGTGGAGTTTGCTGAGGATATCGTGCGAACTTTCATTTATATTGAGCAAAATCCTATCCGTGCCGGGCTTGTAGGTGTAAGAGGTCTGGGCAATAAAATAAAATCTCTTGTTTATCCCTTTTATGAAGTTTGGGAACCGCTACAACCAAACGAACTAAAGCAATCTTAACTCTTAGTTTTCCCATCATTATTATTGATTTTTTCTTAACATCGTCAGTTTCTTACGTTTACCACTCTCGCCCCGTCGGGGAAACTACGTCCTTTAACCATTACAAATAAGCGTTTTACCAATATTTTCAGTGACTCTCCGTATACATTGGAATTTATATTTATACAAAAAGGCTATGATTTACACATTGCAACGTTACATAACTTCCCCTTTTACCGCAAAGCTGCAATATTTTTGCTTGTGTTGTGATTTATTGCCCAGACCTCAATACTACTTTGGGATACAGCTCTGGGCAGCAAAAAAATAAAAAAAATTAACCGTGTCTTAATATCTTTGAAACAACTTTTTTCTTATTTATCGGTGATAAAAAGAATAGAATATCATTCGGTTGGATTTCAGTATTTCCCTTTGGTGAAATAAGTTTATCATTTCTTACTATAGAAGTTATTAATACATCTTCAGGCAATTTTAAATCCATAATTTTTTTATTACAGCATAAATCTTTTTCTTCTATAGGTAGTTCGTACATATCTACATCAGTTTGATTGGTTGTTAAAAGTTCCAATGAATATGGTGAACGTGGAACCGGCGGAACGAGTAATTTTAATAATTTTGCAACCTTTGTAATCGTTGTACCTTGCAAAACACAAGAAAGTACTACGGCGAAGAAAACAATGTTAAATACTTTTCCTGATTCATCTATTCCGTGGAGCATGGGATATGTAGACAATACAATCGGAACAGCCCCTTTTATTCCGCCCCATGACAAAAGTAATTTTTCTCTGAATTGAAATTTAAAAGGTAATGTACACAAAAATACAGCTACCGGACGAGCGATAAACATCATTAAAATAGCCAGTAAGATTCCCTCTTTCCAAATTTCCTGTAATTGCTTCGGAGATACCAAAAGTCCCAACATTAAGAATATTGTCATATTAGAAAGAGTGGCAATTCCATCAAGGAAATAACTGATTCCTCTTTTATATGTAAATTCGGTATTACCTATATTATATCCGGCAAAAAATACGGCAATAACTCCGTTTGCTTTTACAAGTTCGGCTAATGAATAAATAAAAATCGAAACACCGATTATTAATACATAGTAATACCCTTTGTTTTCTGATTTTAAATAATTAAATAGTTTGCACGCAATCCAACCTAAAACAAAACCAACTAATAAGCCGCCTAATAATTGCCATGCTAATTTTGTAATAAAGATTCCGACGTTACTTCCGGTATTTCCGGAGACAATTTCAATCATCAACATTGTAAGTAAAATAGCTGCCGGGTCATTTGCTGCCGATTCTACTTCAAGTGTAGAAGAAACACGTCGTTTGATAGAATTTTTTCTGAATATCATCATTACGGCAGAAGCATCTGTTGATGATATGATAGTTCCGATCATTAATGAATAAAAAATATCCCCCGGACGTATTATTAGATAGATTAATCCGCCTAAAACTCCGGCAGTTACGGCAATCCCTAAAGTCGCTAAGGTCATAGACGGACCGGCATATGATTTTAACTCTTCCCTTTTTGTCTGAAAACCACTTTCAAAAAGTACAAATATCAAGGCTATATTTGCAATTTGTCCGGCTAATTGTGCATTGTCAAAGTTTATTAAGTTTAAAAAATCACTGCCAAAAATTACTCCGATAGCAAGAAATATTAATAATGCAGGAAGCCCCGATTTTGTTGCAATCTTGGTAGAAAAAGTCCCTATTATTATTAATAATGCCAATAGTAACATCATAATTTTAAGCCTCAAAATTTAAAAATCACGTTCTTATAATCATATTTATGTTTTTTGGAAAGCAAAAATTTAAATTATTTTAACGTATCATATATCTTAGCAGATAAGGATTGCAAATAAGGAAGTGCCGCTTTGTTGATTTCTTGCGAAGTACTGTTTAAATATAAATAGCTGTTGTAAAAATCGCCCGAACAATAGTTTATTATGCCTAAATAATAATTTATTCGTTCATAAAAATCTTGCGGTAATCCGGCAGATAATAACTTTTCCAATTTCTTTTCTGCCGTTACATAATCTTTTTCTTGCATAAGTTTTTGAATGTCTTTGTATTTTTCCTTATAAAAAGGAGGAACATATATTTCCTCATCTTTTAAAAAAGTGAACGGAAGTAGTTTATTAAAATTGTCACGATATTCTTTATCAATAGTTTTTTGTTTGTCTGACCATTTTTTGTGTAAATCATTTCTGAATGCAGAATATCTGGCGTTTCTGTCTTGTATGTTTTCTAACTCATTATGATGCAATTTTTCCCCGGTAATAGGATCTTCTCGAAAAACTAAAAGCGGTAACGGTGTAAATCTTAATTTTTCTTTTTGATATAAGAATTTTCTTTCATTTTTTAAAGAAAAAGCCTGCGTTGTGTATGTTACATCAGGTAAAAAGACAGGAACACTTCCCTCTATCCATGCATAATAATAGTAAGCTACATTTTCTCCTACTACATCAATGGCGTTTTTATTTTGCAGATTGGTTTTTAATGCAAATGTTGCATTTTCAAATTTTTCTTCATTGTCAATTGGCGACAGGCTTCTGAATATATAAATAAGTTTGTCTTGTTTATCTTTTTCAAATAACGGCGTGAAATCCCATTGCAGATTGATATTGCGATCGGCAAAAGCTTTTATCGATGTCAGTTTTATATTGTTTTCTTCTTTTAAAACCACGGGATTCACAGTTATATTTCTGTATGGAATGAACAACATATAAATTTTATTGCTTTCATTTTTATCTTCTATTAAAACTGCGTAGTAATAATCGTTTCCGGGTTCTACATTGTCTATGTATTTATTTTCATTGTTGGTTAATTTTGCTATTCGTGTGGCATTTCCCAGATTTGAAATATAACTGTTACTGCGATAAATAACTAAATTGTCTTTAAAATTATCCGGATTTTTCCAAGTCAAAAGGACTTTTTTACCGTAACATTGAAATTCTAAATCGAATACAAATGGCGTATCGTACTGTTCAAAAATAAAACTTTCTTGTGAAAAAAGACTTACAGAAAAAAATAAAGTTATAAGTATAAAAAATCGTCGCATTTTTCTATTATCGAACCGGAATGCGATAAACCAAAATCTTAAATATTAAAGATTTTGGTTTATCCGGTAAATTTAATTTGTAGCCTTAGGAGCTTCTTTTTTTTCTAAACGAACTATTTTTTCTACTTCTTTTCCTGCACCTACTCTTACTCCCAATGCACCGTAATTTTTTACATCAAGAATTTTAGTATCAACAACTTCTTCGTTAATCTTTTGCTTAGGTGTTTTAACGAAATAGAATTTTAGGCGTTCTTCAGGTAAAACTGAAAAGTAATTAATCTTTGCATTTTCTGCTTTTATAAAGGAATATTCTTTATTTTGCATAAATGAGCTTACTTTAAAACGCTTTATAAAAGTTATATTTTTGTCATTGTCTGTGTAGATTAATGTATAAACACGCTCTGCATCAAAAATATCTTTATAAAGAACGTCGGTATCGACAAAAGTTTTTCCTTCTACCGGTATAACTTTGAATGTACCTCGCTTATTAAATACAATGATTTTGTCTTTTGGTTTTACCATCATCGGAGGATTTTCACTTTTTACATCTGTTCCTATAAATCCTGTTTCAGGATTAAAATAAACTTTCAGTTCTGGTAATTTTATTTCTGATGTATCTACGACTTTTATCGATGATATTTCTGTTTTTCTAGGGAAATCAGAGCTGTATTTTTTATCGATTTCTTTCAGATAACCGATAGCATAAGGTTTTAGATGTGCAATATTATAACGAACTTTTTCCAATGCCTTAACAATATCATCAATGGTTTTTCTGTTTTTGTTCATGTCGTAACGAGAAATTCTTTTTATTTTGATTTCCAAAAGTCGTTCAATATCGTCTGTTGTAAGATCTCTGATGAACATTTCCTTAAAACGATTCATAGACTTTTCTACAGTCTGCAAAATCAGCGGATATTCTTCCAATTCTTCGATTTCTTTATAAATACGGTTTTCTATAAAAATTTGTTCCAGTGTCAATTGTTGCAATTGTTCTGATAAAGTAGCTTCTTTGTGGTGAAGTTCTTTGTCCAATATTTGTAAAAGACATTCAGAATTGTATTTTAACAAATCCGTAACAGTCATTAATTTAGGCTTGTTGTTTACAATTGCAATCATGCTGGTGTTTATTACAAGTTCACAATCTGTAAATGCATACAATCCTTTAAGTAAATTGTCCGCATTTTCACCTCTTGCACTTTTTACTTCAATTTCAACTTTTTCAGTAGTAAAGTCATTAATCGAGCTGATTTTTATTTGATTTTTACGTGACGCATTTTCTATTGAATTGATAATTGATTCTGTTGTTGTTCCGTAAGGAATCTCCTTTATCAAAACTGTTTTATCATCTTTCTTTTCAATTCTTGCACGAATACGAACTTTTCCCAATCCGTCACGATACTCGGAAACATCCATTATTCCGCCTTGTTGAAAATCCGGATATAAAGGAATATTTTCGCCTTTAAGCAAAGAAATTTCGGCTGCGAGTACTTCTTTAAAATTGTGCGGTAATATTTTGGTAGACATACCGACGGCGATTCCTTCTGCCCCCAGTAATAATAAAACCGGAAGTTTTGCCGGAAGTGTAATCGGTTCTTTGTGACGCCCGTCGTAATTGTCCATATATTCGGTAACGCTCGGATTGAATAAAACCTCTTTTGCCAAACCGTTTAAACGACATTCGATATAACGTGCGGCAGAAGCTCTGTCCCCGGTTAAAATATTTCCGAAATTTCCTTGTTTATCTATAAAATATTCTTTATTTGCCAAAACAACCAATGCATCAACAATCGAAGCGTCTCCGTGAGGATGATATTGCATTGTGTTACCGGCTACATTTGCAACCTTATTAAAACGTCCGTCATCTTTTTCGTACATAGCATGAAAAATACGACGTTGAACAGGCTTCAGTCCGTCTGCTGCATCTGGAATAGCACGATCTTTAATTACATAAGACGCATATTCCATAAAGTTTCTATCAAATAAATCATTAAGACTATTCATTTATTGCGTCTCCTATATCAAATTTTCCATAATATAATCTTTTCTTTCAGGTGTATTATTTCCCATATAAAAACCGAGAGATTTTTTTATTTCATTCAAATGTTCTACGGTGACTTTGGTCAATTTTATATCATCTCCGATGAATTGCCCGAATTCTTTCGGCGATATTTCTCCCAGCCCTTTAAAACGAGTAATTTCGTGATTTTTAATTTTTTTCATTGCCTTTTCTTTTTCTTCTTCCGTATAGCAATAAACTGTTTGCTGTTTGTTTCGTACACGGAACAGCGGAGTTTCCAATATATACAAATGACCTTTAAGAGGAACTTGCTCAAACAATACAAGAAAGAATGTCATAACGAGATTTCTGATATGAAAACCGTCGACATCGGCATCGGTAGCAATTACGACTTTATTGTAACGTAATCCTTCTATTCCGTTTTCAATGCCTAATGCTTTCATTAGATTGTAGATTTCTTCATTTTTGTAAATAGTAGATTTTGTATGACCGTAAGTATTAAGCGGTTTACCTCGTAAAGAAAAAATAGCTTGTGTCATTACATTACGACTCGGTCCGATACTTCCCGACGCAGAATCCCCTTCGGTAATGAAAATCATTGTATTTTCTCTGTCTTTTGCATATTTAGGATTGTCGTCGTTGTAATGAATTTTACAATCTTTTAATTTGGGGATATTCAATGCAACTTTTTTAGATTTTTCTCTTGCTTCTTTTTGAACTTTCTGAAATTCACTACGAATCATTTCATTGTATTTAATACGTTCTAAAATTTTATCAGCGATTTCTTTATTTCTATTGAGGAACAAAACTAATGATTCTTTTATTTTTGCTATTAAATCACTTTTTATATCTGTATTTCCTAGTTTATTTTTAGTTTGTGATTCAAATATCGGATTTTTTAATTTTATGGCTATTGCACCTACAAAACCTTCGCGAACATCGGAACCATTAAAATTTTTACCGGAAAACTCATTTATTCCTTTTAAAATAGCTTCTCGGAATGCTGCTTGATGTGTACCGCCGTCGTTAGTGTGCTGACCGTTTACAAAAGAAAAGTAATTTTCTCCGATTTCGGGAATATGACAAAATGCGTATTCTAATTTATCATCTACATAATGAATAATCGGATATAAAGCTTCGTCTGCTACTTCCACGTCAAGCAAATCTTTCAAACCGTTACTGCTGAAAAATTCCTCTCCGTTAAAATATAATTTCAAATTTCTGTTTAAATACGAATAATTTTTTACTCGCTCGGTAATAAAATCACCGTTTATCTGATAATTTCCGAATATTTCATCATCCGGAATAAACTCCATATATGTTCCGCTGCGTTCTTTTGATGAACTTCCGCTTTTTTCTGATATTTTTTTTCCTCTGGAGAAAATAATTTCTTTATATTTTCCGTCTCGATATGAACGTACTAAAAAATGTGACGACAACGCATTAACAGCTTTTGTTCCGACTCCGTTTAAACCTACAGAAAATTGGAAAACGTCATCGTTAAATTTTCCGCCGGTATTAATGATAGAAACACAATCTTCCAATTTACCCAGAGGTATTCCTCGACCGTAATCACGCACACTTGCAAGTTTGTTTTCAAGTCGAATTTCAATTTTATCACCGAAACCCATAATGTATTCGTCAATAGAATTATCAATAACTTCTTTTAACAGAATATAAACTCCGTCATCGTATTGAGTTCCGTCACCTAATCTACCGATATACATTCCGCTTCTTGCACGGATATGTTCCAATGGGCTTAAAGTTTTAATTTTGTCTTCTGTATAATTATGATTTGCTTCTTTTGCCATAAGCCTTATCCTTTCAAATAATATTCCGGTTCAAGTGTATTAATTTATAATGAAATTAATGTTTTTGATAATGAAATGTGATTTATTATCAATAATAAATAGAAATGCTATTGTTCTAAAATAAAAAATGCTAATAACATGAAAGAATCAAATTGTCAATTTTTGAATCTTTTTCGGGATAAGAGATACTTTTTTAAAAAAATCTGTAGATTAAAAAGTATTTTATTGTATTATTCCTTGATTATTTTTCTCAAAAGGATTTCTAATGCAAAAATCTATTAAGAATTTACTTTATAAAAGCCATTTATCGGTAATTGCACTGGCGTCTTGTGCAACTTTACTTATAATTCTATCTTTTGTTTTAAGATTTTCATATTCAAATACAAAAGAAATTATCAGTGATATACGTGTAAATTGGGAAAATGCAGATCGAAATATTCAATTAAGCGTTACACGATGGTTAAAAGGAAAACCTTTTAAAAAGACAAAAGAAAGTATAAAACATACTACGGATAATTTATTAATACTAAAGAAAAGAACAAATACTTTTCTCTATCCCAAAGACTTCAGAAAAGATATTCAACAAGCTTCACAATCATGGAAATTGCTCAATGAAGAAAAACTTGAATCAATAATGGAAAAGCTTGATGCTTTTACTAAAAGTAACAGTTTTTTAAAAATGGAGACTGAAGATAAACTGAAATATTTTGAAACAACGCCGAACAATTATCTTCAAAATCTTAATTTACGTGAATTAATCTACAATTATAAAACTCGTAATAACGGGAAATGGGATAAACTTACGCAACAAGGCGTGGAACTTTTAGATCAAATAAATTTGATGTATACATATACAGACAGTTTTTCAAAAAAGCTTGAAAGCATTGCTGAAGAGATTGATTCGTTGTTAAAAATAATTACTTTATTATGTTTTATTTCCGTTGCTATTCTAGTAATTCTCCAAGTAATAATCGGATTGTTGCTTACTAAAAAGACTAATAATTTGATTTCATCACCTTTAATGCAGTCTTCACAAAAGTTGATTAATTTTGTAGGAAAAAGTTTAGAAAATCAAGAAAACACAGATGATAATAAATTCTTAAATGAAGTAGAACAACTTCAATACAGTGTAGATACTCTTATAAATTATTACAATCAAATAGCACAAACCGCAGAAAAATTGGCGATCGGTGATACAACAGAAAATATTACTCCAGTGTCACAAAATGATGTAATCGGTAATGCGTTTTATGACATCTCCAGCTATTTGCAAAATCTTGCACGAGGTGCTAATGAAATTATCGATGGAAATTATGATTATAAAATTGATGAGAAGTCTGAAAAAGATATTCTAGCTCAAACTTATAATCGTCTTGCAGTTTCAATTTCGGATTTATTAAATAAAACAAAGGAAATTGCTCGTTTGGAATCAGAATTTCAAGCTGCGTCAAAAATTCAAAGTTCTATGCTTCCTATGCATGAAGAGCATATTGCCGGATATGAATTGTCTCATTCTCTTATTACGGCTACGGAAGTCGGTGGTGATAATTATGATTTTAGACATTGCAGCAAGGGGAATTGGTTTTCTATCGGTGACGTTTCCGGGCATGGGCTTGAAGCCGGTATTATCGCTTTAATCGCTCAATCTGCATTTAATTACGGGATTTATCTTTTTGAAAATCTCGAAGAAAATGAAAAATTACCGATTGAAATGTATCAATATGTGAATAAAACAGTTTATTTATTAAATAAACAAAGAAATAACTCAGATTCTTTTATTACTATGAATTATTTCTTTGAACATGACGGAAAGTTTTACGGTGCAGGTGCTCACGAAAGTCCTTTGATTTACCGTGCAGCTACCGGAGAAGTTGAAGAATTTAAACAGCTTACCGGAAATACTTTGTTTTTGGGAATTATTGAAGAAATAGATGCAGAGCCTTCGTATTGTTCTTTTGAACTTTATCCTGATGATATTTTACTTTTATATACAGATGGTTTGATAGAAGCAAAAAATGAAAATAATGAGCAATTTGATATTCCGAGAGTAAAAGATTTGCTTAAAAAATACGCTAATTTGCCTTTATCAGAAATCAAAGAAAAGATTTATAGCGAATTAAGCAGTTTTACTGAAAAAGGTGACAGAGCAAGATATAACGGAAAGTTTGCCGATGATGTAACGATTTTCCTGATAAAGAAAAAAGCTTAGCTTAGATTTTATAAAAAACTTTTGTATATAGAAATGCACCCGCTGAAATTAGTTGAATAAAGTTTAATTTTAGCAGGTGCATTTTTTATTGAAATATAAAAAATAAAAAAACTCGTCGAGAAAAAATAAATCCTCTCGACGAGTTTTTTTGTTATACAAAATAGCTGTTATTTATCCTTTTACTGCTCCGGCTATTACACCTTTAATGATATAACGTTGCATAAACATATAAAAGATAATTACAGGGAAAACTGCAAGTACCAATGATGCCAATTCCATTCCGAAGTCTCTGGAATATGCACCTCGGGTATAATATTGTGCTAACTGAATTGTAACAACTTTTTTTGTAAGTATAATTAATGGTAATAAAAAGTCATTCCAAATCCATAAAACATCTAAAATTGCAATAGTTGAAGTAATCGGTGTCAATAAAGGTAAGACTATAGAGAAAAATGTTTTAAATCGCCCTGCACCGTCTAATGATGCAGATTCTTCTAATTCTATAGGAATTCCTTTTATAAAACCATGATACATAAAAATTGCCATAGGACATCCTACAGCCATGTAAATTAATACTATTCCCGGAATAGTACCGGCACATCCCATCATTTTTGCCACTTTTACTAAAGGAAACATTATTACTTGAAACGGAACAACCATTGCAAAGGTAAAAAACAAGAAAACAATCCAACTTAATTTTGTTTCAGTTCTTACTAAAGCATAAGCAGCCATAGAGCTGATTAATATAATTCCTACAACACTCAAAATGGTTATTATCAAAGTGTTGAAAAATACAGTAGGAAATTTTGTCAATTTCCAAGAACTTCCGTAGTTTTTCAGGAAATTTTTTCCTACAGTATTAAAAGAACCTGTAGATTTTAACAAATTAATCAATTTGGTTTTGTTTTCCGGTGATATTTTCTCTTTTTTCAAAGTATAAACACCGTCAAAACTTTTATACAATTCAGAACGTATTTTACTTTTTAAAATATCTGATCTGATATTTTGGACTATTTGAGTATTAAAATTTTGACGAGATAATTCTTTAGGTAATGAAAAACCGATATTTTTTTCCATAGATTTTATTTTTTTAGAATTTTCCGAATATCTTCTGACATATCGCCCTTCTTTAAAGTCATAAAAAGAAGAAAAGAAGAGTCTGTCATTTTCAGATAATCTATTTAATATTGATCCTTCAAAATGTCGTTGTTCCATTTTTTTAGGAATAGACATTGTAAATGATGGTAATGAAGCAATATTCATTTGAATTTCAGTATTACTTTTAAAAGAATTTATAAAAGTCAAAATTACCGGAATCAAAAAGATAAAAGCTGCAACAAAGAGAAATACTTCATATAAAAACATTAATGCTTTTTTTTCTTTTCTTTTGGGAATCATTTTATCTCCTTAGTATTGAAGCTCTTTTTTCTTCATTATAGATAATTGAACAATAGAAATTGCCATTATTATCAATAATAAAATTATAGCTTGTGCTGTACTGTAACCTACTCTTTCTTGTTTAAATGCTTCAAAGTAAACATTTAATACGAAACTCGTTGTTTTGTTTGCTCCGTTTGTTAATGCAAGCATTATTTCAAAACATTTCAAACTGTTAGTCAGAGTGATGAAAAATGAAATTGTCATTGATGGTGCTAACAAAGGAAGCGTTATATTTGTAAAACGTTGCCAATTATTTGCTCCGTCAATGGATGCGACTTCTAAAATATCTGTCGGAATACTTTGTAATCCGGCAAGATAAATTATCATTATATATCCGACACCTTGCCAAACAGAAGTCAAAACAATAGCCCATGGTGCTGTATTTTCATAAACCAGCCAGTTTTTCCAACCTAAAGCTCCGAATCCTTCACGGAAAATAAACGACCATATATAAGCTACAATAATAAGACTTACAACATTAGGAAGGAAAAACATTGTACGCAAAGATTTTTTGTGTTTGATTTTTGAATCAAGTGCCAATGCTAAAAGTAAAGCTATTACATTTATAAGTAACATATTGAAAAAGGTATAAAATAAAGTAAAACCTATTACTTCTTTAAACTTTTCATCATGGAATAGTCTTATATAATTTTTAAAACCGACGTTTTTAATATTGTGATAGTAGTTTTTAGCTAAAATTTTCTTAATATAAAAACGGTCTAATAAAGAAACTTCATTTTTTAATACGTATGTATCTTGCTTTAATTCATAAAAGGAATTAAGTTTGTTCTTTTCGTCATTTGAAAATAAATTAGAACAATTTGATTCTTCTAAAATCTTTTTAGCTTTTTCATAAACATCATCATCTAATGTAAGATTAAGAGTGTAATATTCATTGGGATTTAAAGTATAAATATTTTCAATTTCATTTTTACCGCTGTTTATTTTTGATAAAAATTTTTCATTAAAATCATTTTTACTTATTTCTATAGGTAAGTTTTTCTCAATTAAAAGGTTAAACTTTTTTGCAGACATTTGAATGGGAATATCAGGTGTTTTCCCATTCCAGTTTAAAAAAGAATATTGTACTCCGAGAAAAAAAGGGAGTAGAAAAAATATTAAATATAAAACAAAGGCAGGAAGAATAAATAAATAAAAAGCTTTTCCTAAACCTTTATCTCTATATCCGGAAATATGTTTCATTAATTACCTCTATTACAAAGATATTAAAAAAAGTCCCTGTTAATATCACGGCACCTAAAAAAAGGGAAGCGTTTAAAATGATTTTCATCACTTCAAAAAGTACTTCCCTTTTATTTTTTTTATAAAAACTTATTCTAAAGTTTTTTTCCATTCATCATCAAGATATTGAAGTAGCTCTTCTTTTGTTTTTTGAGCACTGAAATATTCTTGTAATCCATTTTTTGAATTCTCAAATACTGTAGAAGGCCACATTGAAAATGCCCATGGCATTGTTTTGCCTTCACCTACATATCTTACCAAATCTTGGAAAGGTGCTTGCATACCTGAAACATCAGCATTTTTTACTGTAGGCAACAATTTGAATTTTTCAACAACTAATTGAACTCCTTCTTCAGAAGTCAAGAAGTTAAGGAATAATTTTGCAGCTTCGATGTTTTCTTTAGGTGCTGTAGCAGAAATAGCTAAAGTAGAATCTGTATCTACGTATAATTTAGTCTGTTCAGGATTGTCGCTGAATGGGAATGGGAAAAATCCTGCATTCAATGTAGGATTTAATTTCATTGCAGCACCGTAAGCCCAAAGACCTTGAACCATCATTCCGTAGCTACCAGAAGCAAAATTGTTTAATGAAGAGTTGTAATCCATTTCCATTGCTTTATCGCCGCCGTTAGCTTTGAAAAAGTCGAAAACTTCAAACATTTTATCCATTTCTTCACTTGCAAATGTTCCTGTTCCTGCATTCATTTCAGCTAACCAAGCGTCAAGTTTGTCTCCGATTGAAGCTGTATGTGCCATTGAAATAAAATGTCCTAAAGGCCAAGATTCACGAATTGAAAGAGCAAACGGAGTAAAACCGTTATCAGAAATCACTTTACATACATTTTTTAATTCTGAATAAGTTTTAGGAATTTCCAATCCTAATTTGGCAAATAAATCTTTATTGTAAACAACTCCGATTCCTGCCATGTCTAAAGGTAAAGCGTAAGCTTTTCCTTCGTATGTAACTGATTTTTTTGCTGCATTCACAATATTTTCCATAAATGCTTCATTTGTAAGATCAGCTAAGAAACCTTCTTGAGCATATTCGAAAATTGTAGAATATGATTGAAGCATCATGATATCCGGAGCTTCACCGCCGAATAATCTAGTCTTCAATACTGTCTGAGCATCATTCGGAATTGTTTCTGTTTCAATAGTGATGTTTGGATACAAATTGTGGAATGCTGCAGCCATTTCTTCCATTTCATTTACAATCTCTTGTTTGTAATGAAAAAGATGTAACGTTATTTTTTTGTTATTTTCTTTTTTACATCCGACACAAAGTAAAGTTGTCGCAGCTAATAAAAATAAAACAAATCTTTTCATTTAAAAACTCCTCTTAATGAAAAATTGTGTTTTATTCTATGGAATAAATATGTAAAAGTCAAAGTTTTTTTATTAATAAAAAAAATATTGTTAAATTTATAAAATATTCAACGCTCGATTAATTTTATAAACTTACAATTGTTACACCGAAATTTGTTTGATAATCTCCACATTTTTCAAATTCAAACTTTTTCACATACGGACAATTTTTTAAAAAATCATGAACCATTTTTCGCAATACGCCGGCTCCGGTTCCGTGCAGGATTTTTAATTCATTAATATTTGCCGTAAGTGCATTGTCTATATAGCGTTCAAGTTGATTGTTTACGTCTTCGGCTCGCATTCCTCGAATATCTATTTCACGTTTTTTGCATTCATTAATAAAAACATTTCCGGAATAAACCGGCTTATTTTTGTTTGAGTTTATTTTCTGAAGATTTTCCGGTTTGCAAATAAGCTTAATTGCTCCGAATTGAACTTGAATATCACATTTTTTTATACCGATGACAGTCCCTTTTATATTTGTTTTTAAATCAATTACAGTGTCACCCTGTTTAAATGTTTCATTTGTGATTTCATGTTTTTCAGTCGGAATATCATCGGATAAATATTTAATATCTTCTCCGAGAAGATTTTGTGTTTCAAACGTCGCAAGAAAATCTTTTCCTTGTTTTATTGTTTCTTTTGAAGCATTATTTTCTTTAATATCTTTTACCAAACGTTCAAATTCTTTTCTAGCAGATGCCAGAAAATCTCTTTTTTTATCTTTTAGGATTTTATTTATTTCTCTGTTATTTTCTTTATATCCGGCAATTTCTTTTTCCAAACGTTCGGCTTCTCTTTGGCACTCTTCACGTTCTTTCTTCAAAAGTTCACGTTCTTCATTTAAATGTTGCAGTTCTTGCTCTATTTTCCGAATATTTTCTTCCATATTGATATAATCGTTATCAACAAGCTCCAAAGCTCTGTTGATAAGCTCATCATTAACTTCCATTCTTTTAGCAATATCAAAAGCATGACTGCTTCCTCTTGCACCGATACGCAATCGATAAAGCGGTAAGAAATTTTCTTCATCATATTCCATTGCTGCTGTTTTAATTCGCGGTGTTACACCGGCAAATTGTTTTATTCGGTGATAATGTGTCGTAACAATGGCAATACATTCTTTTTTCAAAAGAAATTCCAGAATGCTCAAAGCCAAAGCCTCACCTTCTACAGGTGATGTTCCGCTTCCCAATTCATCAAGAACAACTAAATCGTCACTTCCGATATTATCTGTAATTTTTTTTAACTGTTTTAAATGACCTGAGAATGTAGAAAGGGAATCTTCAATAGATTGTTCATCACCTATATCTAAATAAATGTTGTTGCATATACAAAAGGTAGAATCTGCTCCTACGGGAACCGGAATTCCTGCTTGAACCATCATTTGAAATAATGCAACAGTTTTAATTGCTACTGTTTTTCCACCGGCATTCGGACCGGTAATCACAATTACAGAAAGTTCCCTGTTGAATTCAATATTTAACGGAACGGCATTTTTTATCATGGGATGTCGTCCGTTTATTATTTTTATCATTTTACTGTTATTCAATCCGGGAACAACGGCATGATATGATATTCCGAATTTAGCTTTGGCATGGAAAACATCAAATCGTAAAAGTTCAGTACAAATTATTTTTAAAACGTCCGTATATTCAGACAGAACTTCAGAATATTCACGTAAAATTCTTCGAATTTCTCTGTTTTCTTCTGCATTTAACACGTTAATTTCGGAATTCAATTTCAATACAGATGACGGTATTAC
This sequence comes from Spirochaetales bacterium, assembly GCA_017624275.1. Taxonomy (GTDB): domain Bacteria; phylum Spirochaetota; class GWE2-31-10; order GWE2-31-10; family GWE2-31-10; genus RGIG8597. The sequence continues at coordinate 101,866 of JAGANG010000035.1, forward strand.
AAAAGCCGTTTGCCCGGAATTGGAAGAATCCAAAACAACGCCGTCGACCATATTTCTGTAATTACTTTTTACTGCAACACATTCAAAACCGTCACGAACAGAAATAATATCTTCATTAGAATAATTCTTTGCTTTTACATCACGAGAGAAAGCTGCGACTTCTGAATGAGATTGATTGTGGCAATATTTTATTCGTTCTCGAATTCGTTGCAATTCAGCTGACGCACTGTTTTCTACATAACCGTCTTGTCTTATAAAACGGACAATTTTGCGGCACATAGGTAAAAAAGTGAGTTTTGCGGAAAATAAAGATTTCAGAAAAGAATGAGAAAATGAATCTTTTAAATACGAATATAAAACAACAGCTTCTGCCAAACAACGCAACTCAACAGCATTAAGAGTAATTTTCTTTTCCAGTTCCGGAAGAAAGTTTTCAAATGACTCAAATTCTTGAAAATCAAGCGAGTTACCGTCTTCATAAAAACGCATTATTTCTTTGACAATATCAAAATTACCGAGAACTTTTTTATAATCGTTTATAGGAGTTTCATCTAAAAGCATTTTTTTAGCTTTGTCAGATTTTGCAAATTCCGCAACTTTTTCACAAATTACATTAAAATCGGCTTTATTTTTATCAATATACAAATTTTCCCTTCTCTTTATGAACTTTTATAGTTATGTCTTGTTCACTTTTTAAAATACCTTCTATCACACGACCGTTTCCGAATTGCATAGAACATTTTCCCGGCGGTAAATAAAAAATAAATGTTTGCTTTTCACCTTTTACAGTCGGTTTAACTGAACTGTACGGCATTACAAGATATTTTTGAGTATCTTTATATTTTGAAAATATATGCCCGGAAGATTTTCCGTTAATTTTCATTTGAATGTTATTTACATTAGAAATAACTTTTACCACGGCAGGACGACGAGTCAGCGGAATATGAGTAATTACCGTTCTGTCATCAACTCCGAATTTTAATTTAAAACGTTTATCTAAATATTGAATGCCGTTACGTTCAAAATCTTTTACAATAAAAGCATATTCTCTATCCGAATAAAAAGGATAACTTGCTGGCGGACTTAATTTTTCCTGAATATAATCTTTCAACGGAACATTGGCATTTTTATCCCAGATGTATAATGAATTTTCTTCTTGCAGTAATTTATTATTTATTGTGCGATAATTTTCAAATTGGAAAATAGGATATTCTGAATCAGTAAAATCATCCCAAAATCTAAAATAAACCATAACATCTTTATTATCTAAACCGGGAATATTAACCGAAACATTTTTTCCGTTATAAGATGTTTTATCGCATTTTTGCATACTGATCGGCAGTAAATCTATAGTTTTGATAGTATCATAAGAACCTGAAGAAATTTTAATTCTGTGAGTTCCTTCTTTTAAATAGAAGGACTTTTTGAATATCATTTCCCCGTTGTTAAAAACGGCTTTTTTTGACGGCTGATTATCTATTCTGTAATAAATAGTTTCCGGATCCATTCTCTTAGGGCAATTAAAAGACAAATTTATTTTTCCGTATTGATTACGTAAAACCCATTCGTAATGGCGATTAGTCTTAAAAAAGACAGCAACACAGAACAAAAATATTATAAAGAAAACCGTTCTTTTAAAATTAAGCTTGCTTTTTCTTGTCAGTTCCAAATTCTTTGAATAGTAAGGCAATTTAGACAAATCTTTTTCTTGTTTTAAAAGACATTTAACGGAAGCTTTAAGCTCATAAACATTGTATTTTCTAAAATATTTTTTTAATAAGTTTATCACCGGAATAAAGTTTTTATATCGTTTACGAATATCCGGATTGAAAGTTTTTGCTAAAATTTTCTTACATATATCTGGTAAATTTTTAACCAATTTTCCCGCCGGAACATATTTTCCATGTGCTATAGCGGCAAGTACTTCACTTGAAAATTCATTTCTGAACGGAACAATTCCTGTAAGCATTTCGTAAAGCACTACTCCCAAAGAATATATATCAGATTGATATGTAATTTCTTTTGTTGCACTGAATTGTTCTGGCGACATATAAGCCGGCGTACCGATTACAGAACCGGTAGAAGTCAAACTTTTTTCGGAATCATTTCCTTTTTGTGCGGCAATTCCGAAGTCTATAATTTTTACATCACCGTTTTCGGAAATAAGAATATTTTGCGGTTTAATATCACGATGAACAACTTTTTTTATGTGAGCGTGGTGCAATCCCAATGCAGCTTGATAAAAAATAAATAATGCCATAGCCGGCGGAAGTTGTCTGTTTATTTTTATAAGTTGACTCAAAGACATTCCTTTTACATATTCCATTGCAATGTAAGTAGAAGTTCCGCCTTTGAAATGGTCGTAAACTTGAACAATATTTTCATGACGAAAACTAAGCATGACTTTAGCTTCACGCAAAAAACGTTCTCTTGTTTCTTTATCACGAATTTTTAATTCTTTAAGAATAATTTCTTGTTTTAATGTTGGGTGAATTCCTTTGTAAACTTTACCCATTCCCCCCTCACCGATTATTCCGGTGATTTTATAATCTTTAATCATTGGCGTTTTTGTTACACGTTTAGTAACGGTAGTTTTAGATGTTTGAGATGCTTTAGTAGTTTTTGTTGCAGGCGTTTTCTTTACCGTTTTTTGTGATGTAGATTTTTGAGGTTCAATTTTAACAGTTTTATCAGACATTTTTATTATCCGTAAAATAAGAAATTGCCGTATGGTAGCAAAAAAAAATACAATTTTCCAGTATATGAACGGTCGATTATCATGCTTTTTAATAAAAAAGACATCAAAAATAGTGAATGAATTGACTATAAGGAACTTGACAATTGAGGAGGCTTTTTTTACAAGAGATTACAGTTTTAAAGGAAGATGGAAACGTAGTAGTAAATCAAGTGCGTTACTATTTTGACGGGGATAAATTAATCCTTGGTGGTACTGCATACGAAAGAAAGAACTAATTTATATTTGCTGACAAAAAAAGGACTGTTGTAAAACAGTCCTTTTTTATGCTCATAATCTATTTTACAGTTTTTGTCCCAGTTCATACGCTCTTTTTATAATCTCAGCATCGTCTGTCACAGGTATTGCTTCTGTATGAACAATAATATCTTGCAATTCCATACCATACGCTTCAAATCGAGACAAAAACCATTTATAGGCACTTTCATAACCGTTGACATCAGAATTTCCTTGTGAAAAAACTCCGATTAATTTTTTACCGGCTTTCAAACGTAATGTTCTGTCTTTTTTACGTAGGCAATAATGACGATTTAAAAAGCTTATCATGGGACCGCAAACATTAGCGTGATAATTAGGCGATGACACAATTAAAACATCAGCTTCATGTAAATCATTCCAATACATTTTTAAATCATCATTTAATACACAATCAATTTCGTTTTTCTTACAATTTCCGCAAGCTTGACATCCTTTTAAATTCATTTTGTTTACTTCATAGACAGAACAAACATGACCATTTTCTTCCGCTCCTTTTAAAATTGTTTTTACAATAGCAGAAGATGCACTTTGTTCCCTCGGACTTCCCAATATTGCGATTATTTTCATTTATTCCTCCATATTTTATTTTGTAACATTTAATTTAAAATTAATTATAGATTTTGAAAAAATAGAACAAAGTTTTTTTGCCTACAAGTTAAAGTATCCAATAACAGAGATAAGCTTGATTGCTTTTTTTGTTTATGGGCGAAAAATAAATAACTTTGTTATTATTTTACTGTGATTTATAACAAATAAACAAAATAAGACAAATATTTATAATAAGCTAAAACACCGTTTAAACCATGTTTTAAAGGGTAAATTAAAAGAAGGTTATAATATTTAGATAAACTACGGGGACAAAATTATGGATTTTGAAAAAATTTTTGCACTTAACAAATTTTTTGAGGACGAGATAAAAACCGACATACAAAAGGACATAGCAGCTTTGAAGAATAGCTTTTTTGCGTTGGATTCGTCTTTTGACAACTTGCTCAGTAATTATCTTTTAGTTCCATTAACCGAATCGGAGAATGACATTGAAACTGATAAAAAAAGTATAAAAGATTCCTATGAGTCTTTCTTTGCGGATTTTAAACGAAGCTCAAATTTACTCGTTGAATTATATGATAAATATAACGATTCAAATGATTTTAAAAATTTAGGACTTTCAGCAACTATTGAAGACAGATTTCAAAATGCAAAAGAACTTTACGACATAGTAACGACAAAAGTAAATGAAATTACAAACCAAAATTTCAAGGAACTTGCAAAACATCTTAATGATGCTTATTATGCTTATGTTTTTCTACTTTGTGGCTTAAATTCGATTATCAACGCTTATAACAAAAAACAACCACAGACAACTTTGAAGCAAATCGAAAATGTTCCTGAATCACCAGATATAGAAGTTTTTTCAGATACTAATATTTCTGATTTCATAAAAATTTTCGTGGCTTCCTTACCTACGCTTGTTGTGAATTAAAAATGCTGAATAATCAATTATCCATAAATGACTGTCAAAAAGTCGTTGGGATTGGTATAGTTGTTCTTACAGACAGTTCTAAGCAAAAAGCAGAAAATCACTGGTATCAGTGCAAAGGTGTTGGTAAATGCATGATGAAGATAAAAAGATGGAAGAAATAAGAGTAGATTATTTAGTAAAATACACCGGTGTTTCAACCCCAGACATTGAAAACGGTAAAGTTTATAAATGCGTCGCAGAATGGTATGATGAGAAAAAACAGTTGCATGATTTAAGTAGTAGTTGATGACTGTGGGGAAAATTATCTCTATTCCTCCAACTATAACAACAAGTATTTTTGTCTCTTGTAAATTACGAGACTTTAACTCAATTATTATATCATAGATTAAAAAAAAGAAAATAATTCTTGACTTCATACAAACACCGTAGTACATCGTATTACAGGAAGTAAAATTTCTTTTAAACAGGAGAAAATATGAGTTTTTCAATTAGATTAAATCCAAACGAAAAGGCATTGGCTGAAAGCTACGCAAAATTACATTCTCTTAGTCTTGCAGAAGCATTCAAACAAGCCTTATTTGAAAAAATAGAAGATGAATATGATATTGCCTTGGCAGAAATTGCCTATAAAGAATATCAAGAAAATCCAAAAACATATTCTCATGATGAAGTTATCGAGATGCTGGGCTTATGACATATCATGTAATCTATACAGAAAAAGCTATCAAAGAATTAAAAAAATTAGATAAATTCACACAAAAGATTATCATCTCTTGGATTGGAAAAAATCTTGAAGGTTGCGAGAATCCAAGAGCTCACGGAAAAAGTCTTACTGCAAATCGCAAAGGTCAATGGCGATACAGAATCGGTGATTATCGGCTCCTTTGCGAAATTGAAGATGATAAAATCATTATTACAGTTTTAAATATTGGTCACAGAAGAGAAGTTTATAACAAATGAGACTTCTTTTTTGAAGGATTATTATAATTCATTTTGACCTCTAAAAAACGGACAGTGTTCTTTTTTGCACATCATTTTATTTTTGGGTATTTTGCGACTGTACTTTTATGATAACATTTCAGGATGTTAAGCATTATCTAAACTAGATTTGGTTTTAATGGGATAATTCCGAGATAAATTAATTTGACGAATAATTTTTACGGTGATATATTTGCAATATAAATATTGGGGAGCTTGTTTTGCAGGCTGAGAGGAATCACTTTATGATTCGACCCGCTGAACCTGTTCAGGTAATGCTGGCGTAGGGATAAAATGCAATTTGTTGTGATTATATGTCTGTTAAAAAGACTTTATTAAAATCCATTTTGTATTAAGCGGGATAGCTCTTCTTTATCGAGTTTCCCGCTTTTTTATTTTACCAAAATGGAGGAACTAATGAATTGGGTAACACAAATGAATGCAGCACGCCAAAATATTATTACGGAACAAATGGATGTTGTTGCAAAAAAGGAAAAAATCTCAGTAAAAACACTTTGCGAGCGTATCGCAGCCGGAACTGTTGTTATTCCTGCAAATTGTAATCACAAATCTTTAAGTCCGGAAGGTATCGGACAAGGTTTACGTACAAAAATAAACGTTAATCTCGGTATTTCCGGCGACAGTGTCGACTATGAACGTGAAATGGAAAAAGTGAAAATCTGTCAAAAATATAATGTTGAAGCTATAATGGATTTATCGAATTATGGAAAGACCTCGGATTTTCGTCAGAAACTAATCGAAACTTCTTCTGCTATGATAGGTACAGTTCCTATGTATGACGCTATCGGTTATTTAGAAAAAGATTTACTTGATATTACAGCCGAAGATTTTCTGTCTGTTGTCGAAGCTCATGCAAAACAAGGTGTTGATTTTGTTACGATTCATGCCGGTATAACAAAAGATGTTATTTCATTGTTTAAAGAAACAAAACGTTTGACAAATATCGTATCTCGCGGTGGTTCTTTATTATTTGCTTGGATGGAAATGACAGGAAAAGAAAATCCTTTTTATGAATATTATGATGATGTTTTAGAAATTTTACGTTCTTATGATGTTACAATTTCTCTCGGTGATGCTATGCGGCCCGGTTCTATTCATGACAGTACGGATGCCGGACAAATTGCAGAACTTACTCAACTTGGACTTCTTACAAAAAAAGCTTGGTCTCGTGATGTTCAAGTAATGGTTGAAGGCCCCGGACACATGGCTATGAATGAGATTGCAGCTAATATGCAGATTCAAAAACGGTTATGTCATAACGCACCTTTTTATGTTTTAGGTCCTTTAGTTACTGATATTGCTCCGGGATATGACCATATTACAAGTGCTATAGGAGGAGCCATTGCAGCTGCAAACGGTGCAGATTTTCTTTGTTATGTAACTCCTGCCGAACATCTTCGCCTACCGGATGTTAATGATGTAAAAGAAGGTATTATAGCTTCTAAAATTGCCGCTCATGCCGCAGATATTGCAAAAGGTATTCCTAATGCAAGAGATGTTGATAATAAAATGAGTGATGCACGCAGACGTGTTGATTATGAAGAAATGTTTAAATACGCAATAGATCCGGATAAAGCACGCCAATATTACGAAAGCACTCCGCCGTCAGAACGTCATACATGTTCAATGTGCGGTAAAATGTGTGCTATGAGAACAGTCAATAAGATTTTAGACGGAGAAGATATATCTCTTTTATCAAACAAAAATAATTCACTTAATGGGTAGACGTATGAAAAAAATTCTATCTATTGCCGGTTCCGATTGCAGCGGCGGAGCCGGTATTCAAGCTGATTTAAAAACTATTGAAGCTTTCGGAATGTTCGGAATGTCCGTAATTACGGCTTTGGTTGCAGAAAATACTTATGAGGTAAAAGATATATTACAAACTTCGATTGATAATTTATCTGCACAATGCGATTGCGTTTTCCGAGATATTTTCCCTGATGCCGTGAAAATCGGAATGACCGGATCTGAATCTGTTATTAATTTAATTGCAGATAAACTGGCTTTTTACAAACCTAAGAATATTGTTTTTGATCCGGTAATGGTTGCTACAAGCGGTAAAAAATTATTTGAGTTTGCTGCCGTTGATATTTTAAAAGAAAAACTTTTGCCTTATGTTGATATATTAACTCCTAATTTGAAAGAAGCTGAAGTTTTGGCAAATTGCAAAATTTCAGGGCAAAGTTCTATGATTTATGCAGCAGAAAGAATAAGTAGTTTTTATGACGGAGTTATTCTTATAAAAGGCGGTCATTTGAATGAACTCGGGAATGACGAAAAATGTTCAGATTTAATTTATTACAACGGAAAAATAGAATGGCTAGAATGTCAGCGTATAAGTAATCCAAACACGCACGGAACCGGCTGTACTCTTTCTGCTGCAATTACATGTGGACTTGCTGCCGGTTTAAATTATTTCGATGCCATAAAACAAGCCAAAAATTATTTGTGTAATGCATTACTTTTTGGCTTGGATTTAGGACACGGCAGCGGACCGCTTTATCATAAGGTAAGTTTAAATTAATCGATTAATTTTGCTTATCTTGAGAATACATACCTTCTACTTGGTAGTTGTTACAACCGATGGAAATACATTTAAATTGATTGTTAATCTCTTTAAATGTATTTTCACAAATCGTAATTTTCATAGCACCGGAAAGAAGCATTAAATCAAAAGCTCGTTCGATATTTTTTCCCCAGATATAATTTGAATTATCTGAAAAATTTACTTCTCCTGTACTAAAACCTGCGTAACATTTTAAATTTGTATGTTTTTTTATGAAAGTAATGCATGTTAATGCTGCTTTTAATAATTTTTCGGTGAAATCCGGCGTATCTTTTTGCATTCCGCAAATTGCCATATAAATATTTCCGCAAAAACCTACAGACGTACATGAGTAATGGTTCATTATTTTTTCAAATTGTTTAAATACATATTCTTGATTTTTATTGTCTTCGGATATGGAATCTATTTTTATATATAAAATACTTACTTGTTTTGTCTTTGTATTTTTTTCTGTTTCATTTTCAAAGTTTTCAATATCATAGCTTTGATGTTCTGCTGATTTTTTTATTGTTTTATGGAACATTTTGCTGACTTGGACTAATTCGACAACCGGAACTTCATTTTCTAAGTCAGTTTCAAAATTCCCCTTCAATGCTTCCGCTCGCATTGTTTGTAACAAATTAAAATGTTTTTTATAAACATTGGAACACAATAACGCCAATAAAAATGAGATACAAAGTAATATTAAAAATATTATACAAAACTCGACTATCGGTGCATGTCCCAATGGTAATGCCAATAATTTTAGCGGATAAAAGTAAAAAACATTCATTCCGGAACTTGGAGCTTTTTGATAAACAGAGAAGTATTTTTTCCCTTTATATTCAACAATACCGGTTGCCGGTTCTAAACGTTCTCCGGTTCTGTATTGCTCGATAAGTTTTTGAGTTTCCGAATCTTTAAGAATTAACTTATCAGTGTTTAATTGCAAATATTCGTAATACCCCATTCCTTCTGCGTTATCGTACAGAACATCATCTTCTTCTAAAATATAACATCCTTTTTCTTCATCATATTCATAATAGTCATCAGAAGATGGGTGATTATTGTGAATTACATTATCAAATTGATCCACAATATAAATTGTTCCTTTTTTCAATCCGGAATTGTTGTTGTACAATCGTTCAAGAAAATCCGGTTTTTCAATATTTATCATAACACCGGCAATTTCATTTTTTTCAAAAATTGGACAAAAGAAGTATAAACATTTATCAAGCATATAACCGTAAAATGACAATAACATTCCGGCGATAGTTACCATATTTCCGGTTTCTTGCATTCGTAAAAACGGGGTGCTGTGTAGGAACGCATCTATATCAAGATTTACGTCACTGCTGCGATTGAGTAGTTTCAGTGTATACCAAGTATTTCTTATTTTATCAGGATATTTTAAATCGAGAAAACAAAAATCGCCGGACATTTTACCGCGAACTTTTGTTGCTAACGGAGAATCTTCAGCCGGTGAAATATCCGAGTGATAAATTTCTTTAAACTCGGCAGAATTGGCAATGTCTATAAAATCTATGGCATAGCGTTCATAATAAGAATCAATCGTTGCTGCCACTTGTTCAATACTGTCAGTGTACATTTGCTTGTTTACTTTTTGCATTTTTGTTGAAATGTTAGTAAAGAAATACAAAGATGATAAAGCTACAGCTATAACCGAAAATAAAAAAAAGAATATAAATAACCAGCTTTTGATTTTTAATTTCATCTCGATTTTCTCCTTAATTATTTGTACCTTATTAATTTTTATAGTTTTCTGTCAATGCGACATTTTCTTTTACATGTTCGGGGCGTGTCATTGTTACAAGACAGCTTGTGACTCCCGGCGTATTAATTACAAATGACAGAGCTTCGTTTAAAGGATTTTTCATTTTATCTTTTTCTGAAAGTGCCTTGGTAAAAAGTTTATTGTCCGTAAATATCGGATTTAAATGGCGTACATCACGAATTGACGGTTTAAAAGTATTGTCTATAGATTTTGAAAATATTCCCTGACACAGCGGACTGTATGCTATAAAACCAATATTTTCATCCTGACAATATTTTAAAACTTGCAATCCCTCATCTTTTTGTAAAATATTGAATCTGTTTTGTACGCAGACATACCCCGCCCCTTTAGTTTCTTTTAATAATTCTGGGGAAAAATTACTTACACCGAAATATCGTATTATTTTTTCCTGTTGAAGTTTTTGCATTACGGAAAATACTTTATCCCAGGCAGTTTTTCCGTCCGGAAAATGAATTTGGTACAAATCGATGTAATCAGTTTTTAATCTGTTAAGTGATGTTTCTATTTCACGTAAAATATTGTCCGGATCAAGAGAGTGTTCCACCACTCCGTTTTCATGTTGTACCAGACCGCATTTTGAAGCAATGAAAATTTTTTCTCTGAATAATGAAAGTTCATTCCCGAGAATTTCTTCTGATTTTCCGTTACCGTAAATCGGAGCAGTATCAAAAAAATTGATTCCACATTTGTATGCTTTTTGTATAGCTTCTCGTACTTTTTTCTCGCTTACGTTTCGCCAGCCTTTTATTCCTGCCCCCCACCCGCCGTAGCCGATTACCGAAATATTCATATCTGTTGCAGGAATTTTTCTGTATATCATTTTGATTGCTCCGTATTTTTTGTCTTTATACTTCATATAGCCGGATTTGACAATTTTTCTGCTATTAGATATACATATTTTATGAAAATAATTTTAGTGTCAATTCATATCAAAAAAAATGCTCCCGAAGCAATTCCTTTGGCTGCAGCAATGTTAAAATCCTATTGTAATGATTTAGCTGATATTTCTCTTGTTGATTTTGCTTTGGATGATGATAAAAATAAAATTGTAGAAGAACTGAAAAAATACAACGCCGATGCTGTAGGTTTTTGTGTTTATTTGTGGAATCGTGAAATTATTTGCGAAGTAATGAACGCTTTACGCAATGATTTGCCAAATATAATTCTTTTTGCCGGCGGTCCGGACGTAACAGCGGATATTTCCGGTTTTATAAAAGATTCCTCTGTGGATTTTGCTATATCCGGCGAAGGCGAAAAAGCCTTGCGAGAAGTTTTGCAGAAAATTAAATCTGACGGTTCTATAGAAAATATTCATGAGATTCAAGGTGTTGGGACTAAAAAAAATCCTGATGCAAAACAAGCATTACCGATAGAGGATTTATCGGTAATTCCGTCACCGTTTCTTTCCGGAATTATAGATGTAAAAAAATACAACGGTGTTTTGTGGGAACTTTCACGAGGTTGTCCGTTTCATTGTGCTTTTTGTTATGAATCAAAAGGCAGTCCTTCTATCAGACAATTTCCGCTTGATAGAATAGAAAAAGAACTGGAATTTTTTGAAAAAAACGGTGTAGAGCAAATTTTTGTACTCGACCCTACTTTTAATAAAAACATGCAGCGTGCAAAACAAATCTTGCGACTGATACAAAATAAAGCTCCGAATATTCATTTTACATTTGAAGTTCGTACAGAGTTTTTAGACAGAGAATCGGCGGAACTTTTTTCTTCGATTCCATGTGGATTACAAATTGGATTGCAATCTACAAATCAAGTTGCACTTGCTGAAATAAACAGAAAATTTGACGGCAATGCATACAGAAAAAAAATAAATTTGCTTAATGAATGCGGCGTTGTTTTTGGATTAGATCTAATTTTTGGATTGCCGAAAGATAATTTTAACAGCTTTTGCAAAAGTGTGGATTATGCGATAAGTTTGCAACCAAACAATCTTGATGTTTTCCAACTTGCGGTTTTACCGGGAACCGTACTTTACGACAAAATATCAAAATATGAGCAAAAAATAAAATTTATGACAGTACCGCCATATTTAATTGAAGAAACTCCAGATTTTTCAAAGGAAGATTTTATTAAAGCTAATAATTTGAAAAAAGCCTGCGATGTTTTTTACAACAGCGGAAAAGCTGTCGGTTGGCTGTATATAATTTTGGAAACCTTAAAAATTTCTCCGTCAGATTTTTTCATGTACTTTTATGATTGGCTGGGTAAAAATGGAAAGATAAAAAGTTTTTACAGTGACAATGAAATTTTTGAATTACAAACCGGCTACACTAAGTTTTTATTTGAGCAATACGGAAAGAAAGCCTTTGTTCTTCCTGTGTGCGATATTATTAAATTGCACAATTCATTAAATTACTCTTTAAGTTTTATTTGTGATGACTTTTCCGGTAAAAAAAATAGCTACAATTTACCTCATTCTACCAAACTAATCGAATTGCATTATGATGTTGATGATTTGTTTCAAGCAGGAGTTATTCCGCTGAAATATTGGACAAAGGAATACAAGCAGAAAAAGACATTTGCCGTAACATGGAATAAAAACGGTAATTCAGATGTTATAATGATTGATAAAAAATGGTTTGAGCTATTAAGAAATCTTAACAGTAAAGAAAAATTTAATTCGGAAGAAAAAGAATTTCTTGATTATTGTGTAGAAGAAAAAATTTTAATCTAGCTTGTCAGTCTTTTTTTGTTTCTATAAGAGCTTCTAAGCAAACAAGATTATCTTGATTTATTTTGCAAGTGAGATTACTGATGTAATTATTGAATACAGAAGATATTAAACCGAGATGTTTCTGGGAATTAAGCATATATTTGAGAATCAAATCGTGCATGTCTTCTGCATTAGTTATTTCATCGACTATGGATTGCAATTGAATTGCATTGTCTGAGTTTGTATAATTTTTTACTGAAATAACAATTTTATTATCCTTGTATGATACGGTTAATTCGTATCCGTAATCTCCTATACCGTATTGATTGGCGTTTTGTAGAAATTCTTGAATGACAAAGGATAAATTAGTCACTAACTGTTTTATTTTATTAGTACTTAATTTTGTTTTTTCTTTTAAATAAAGCGTAAGATAGCGAAGTAAAAAAGGTCTGAAAATATTAATTTCATCCCAATCTATTTTCTGAAAAGTTACCATCAAAAGTATATTACTGTCAGTCAAAGAAGATTCAGATTGAATAATCAGATTTTCGTCGCTTAATACCATATTAATTTCAATCATGTTGTCTTGTTGATCTAATGTTTTCGAATATTCTGTCAGTTGTTTTGATAAATTCGTATGTATTTTAGTGACAGAATTTTTTGTATTTTCATTGTTGTATTTTCTTTTTGCTAAAACAAACAAATTTGTCAGGAAATCGGTTGTATAATTAACTAATATTTTATGATCAAATATTTTTTCTCGAAAATGAATAATTGTTTTAGTAGATTTTTTGTTAATCATAGAATATTTACCTGTTCATCCATAATAATTCATAACACCAACTGAATAATACCACAAAAATAAATGACGGAGTAAAATTCATTACTTTTATATTTTTTAATTTTAATAATGAAATTCCAAGTCCTAAAATTAAGATTCCGCCTAATCCGGTAAGTTGTGATATTAAGAAATCTGTGAAAAAGTTTTCCAGAAAATACGCTATTGTTGTTATTCCGCATTGATAAAGTAAAAGCGGAAATATTGAAAATAAAACACCTATTCCGTAAGTAGATGCAAATACAATAGACATGAATCCGTCAAGAATTCCTTTAGTTATCAAAATTGAATGATTATTTCTTAATGCTCCGTCCATCGCACCTATGATTGACATAGAACCAATGCAATATAACATTGTAGCTATAACAAAACCTTGGGTAAAAGACTTTTCATTATTTGCTAAGCGAGATTTTAATTTATTCCCGAATGTCTCAAGTTTATCTTCTAATGAAAAATATTCCCCTACTATAGTTCCTACCATCAAACTAAGGACTACGATTATCATATTTTTCATTTCTGAAGCCATGGAAAAACCTAAAAATAAAGTGATTAAACCGCAGCATTGAAACAGGATTTCCTGCAATCTTTCCGGGATAGCTTTTTTTAACAATAAACCTAAGACTGCACCTATAACAATCAGTCCGGCATTAACAATACTTCCAAAATAAATCATCATTTTTTGCTCAACTTTAATCGCATGTGTTCGTGCTTTTGTATAAGAAGTTTTTTGTATTCATTAAATGTAAAAGTAAATAAACGTGACGCTTTAATAAATTCTTCACCGACATGAATAATATCTTCTTCATGCGGAATAAGATATCGTTTTTTCAAGTCTACAAGTCGTAAAAATTCCAATCTGTATGTTATATAAAATTCTTTTTGTTTTAAAATTTGTATCAAATCCAATTCATCGATAACTCTATACGCTTTTATACAAACAACGGTGTCGATATCGTAAGTTGTCGTAATATCAGTATCAATACAAGTTTGAATTAAATTGTCGATAGCTTTAAAAAAGACATCCAAATCTTGAGACGGCAAAGATTTTTGCAAATAATTCGCTTTGTATTTATAATCAATAGCTGCATTTTCACGTAAAAATAAGCGAAAATCATCATCGGGAGTATACGCTTCCATATATAAAAGCAATTGAAGCATTTTTAATAAATCTAAAAGTTGTTCATTTAATTCCGTAATCCATTTTGACGGACATTGAGTGTCATCATAACGGCGAGTCTGTCGATTTTTCCCGGAAATCCAAAGTTTATAGCGTTGCCAATCAAAGTTGATTCTACGTTTATTTATATAATCTTTTAACCAATCTTGATTATTTGTAACTCGGATATAAAATTTTTCAAGGAAACGAATTATAACGTAGTATTTCGGAGCTTCACTTAAAATATTTTCTATGGATAATTGCTGACAAGATTGCATTTTTTCGTTTATTTCAAGAAAGAAAGTTTCTATTTTTTTATAGTTGTGTTTCAATTCTTGAATTGAAGCTTCTAAACGTCTGTCATCATGTGTCGATATAGTTTCATTTTCCAAGTCTATTTCCATTCAATTCTCCTCGAAATTATTTAATTATACTGCGAACTCTGTTTTGTTTTTCTATCAAGATTTTTTTATAGTCGTTAAATGAGAAAAAGAGATTTTTGTACATTTCAGAAAATTTTTCTGCAATAACTAGAACTTCTTCTTCATTAGGCATTACATAACGTTCTGCTTTTGGCGTTTTTTTCATCATTTCAAGATGATATGTCACATAAAAATCTTTTTGCTTTAAAATATTCATAATTTCAGATTCATCTATAAATCTATACGCTTTTATACATTCCGATGTATCAATATCAAAAGAATTTGAAGGATTGGCTTCTCTGCAAGTTCTGCTTAAATTATCAATAACTTTGAAAAATACTTCAATATCTTGTGACGGCGGAGACTTTTGGAGAAAATTAGCCTTGTATTTGTAATCGATAGCCGGATTTTTACGAAGGAAAGCTCTGAAATCTTCGTCAGGTAAATATACTTCCATGTACAACAATTCTTGTAACATTTTAAGGATTTCAGTAAACATATTAAGCAATTCGGTAACCCAGGTAGACGGACATAAAGTATCATCATATCTGCGTTTAGCATTCTTTTTTTCAGTTACCCATGCTTTGTATTTTTTCCAGTTAAAATTGATTTTTTTTCTATTAATATAATTTTCAAGCCAATCTTTATCCTTAGTAATGGCAATATAAAAACGTTCTAAAAAGTGAACTATAGAATAATATGACGGTGCATTTGTCAGTATTGAATCAACAGAAGCCTTTTCATCTATTTCAAATTCTCTTGTTTTTTTCATGAAAAAAACTTCTATTATGTGATAAATCTCTTTAATTTCGTTGTCTTTTTCTTTTAATACACTAGGGTCTTTCCCTAAAATAATTTCACTCATGATATTCCCTCTTTATTCTTCATCTTGGAATGGTTCTGTTTCTCCGGCAAACGGGAAATAAGGAAGAATATCGATAGGCAAATCTTTCATTTTTTTAATAAAATCTTCAACAACCACAGAAGGTTTTTCGTATTTTTTTATGAAAGAATCTGCCATTTCATAATTTCCTTCACCTTGAATAGTCAATAATAAAGTCAATAGTTTTTCTATTGCCATTTCCATTTTTCGTAAATCGGCTGTAATACTTAATGAAGAGTCTTGAAGTTTTAAAATAGCTCCTTCTTCAACAAGAAAATTCCATTGAATTATATTTGCAATTCCGTGGTGGTTATTTTGACCGAAACGAATAGAACGCAACATACCGGTTAAATAAGTAAAAATCAGTTCTGTAATATTACAATCTGTCAGAAATCCTTGTTTTATTAGATAAAACAAAAGATATAAACCCATAACATCAGCCTTCGCCTCTTCTATTACAGAATATAAATCTTTTAAATAATAAGAAACATCACGTAATTCTCCGTCATCATCTTTAATCATTCCGATTCCAAGCCCGTGACTGATTTCATGCAAAATTATATGATTAAAATATGCATTAAATGCGATTTTTTCCTTGTCTCTTTCACCAAAGACAACATCAGCGATAGGTAACATTATAGAATCAAATTTTGCTTTAATCACATTATGCATAATAATTTTTTTTGCACCGAATTCCGCTCTGATTTTTTGTGAATTAGGAAGATTAAAAGCAGCTGTTACTACCGGACCGCGTCCGTCTCCGGCACTGTAAATTACATCAACTATTGTAAGTTGAGATTTTCGTTCTACTTTATTTTTTTTATAATTTTCAGGAACCGGTAAAAGAGATTGTAATGTATCGGTCAGCTTCAAAATTTGCTGGGTTTTGTGTAATTGAACTTCATTTTTTATTGTTATAAATGAAGTAAAAGATGTTTTATATCCTAAAAATCTATCGTCATAATATTCGTAAGCACCGATTAGCGGCTCGATTGAATTATTTTCTAATTGAATCCAACGAATGTCTGCTTCTTCAAAATTATTTGTAATAAAAGCATTTGCCTGTGCATTGAGAAAGGATTTTAAATAAAAGTTTTCGGTAGCATCGCCGGCGTCATAAAGCATGTGAGCAATCATCACAAGTTTATCTCTGTAATAATCGGAATATTTTCGGGCAATAAGTCCGCCCTTTTCATCACGTACAATTACCGTATACGGAGAACAAAAATCATCTTCGTCTTCCGGATGATTTTTTAACCATTCATTCCACTCTTCAATGGTTAAATCTTCCGGATAAAATCCGCAAACATCATGTTGAACATAATCTTTTATGAAAACTGTATTGTCAAATTCGTTTACACCGCCAGCCATGATATAAAATATTTTCAAAAGAGAATCTTTTTTTTGTTCTTTCAGTGATTCAATAATTTTAGCGTTTTGCGGCGAACGTTGCACCATATACAAATCTTGAATATATTTTGTCGCTTCAATCAAATAACTTAACACATTTTTTTGTGACTCTGATAAGTGAGATGTGTCAGCTTCTATTTTGGTTACTTTTAAATATTTTTTTAGAGAACTTACAGAGATTTCTTTAAATTTCATATTAATTCAAATCCTTACATACGATTTCTAAGTTCTTCTAAAACTTTATCAAAAGGAATTTCTTTTGATACCAAATATACCATGAGATGATACAAAACATCGGCAGATTCATAAATTGTTTCTGCTAAGTCATTACGAGCTAATATTACTTCAATTGTCTCTTCACCAAGCTTTTTAAGAATTTTCTCTTCACCTTTTTGAAATAGATGAGTTGTATAAGAATTTTTCGGCATATCTTGTTTTCTTTGTCGGATTGTCGCTTCAAGTGCTTTTAACACATCAGACAACGGCATATTTTTATCTTCACATACATTAGATGAATTTTTCTTTAATTTTATAATAATTTTATCATTATTAATAACAACATCTTCCGTTACCGGGGAAAAACCTTCAATTAAATGTTCTACAACTCTTCCGTTTTCCGTATATTCCCAAATAACATTATTTTCTATGGTTTTTGACCATGCTTTACTGTTCATCATACAAGAGTAAATATTTTTATCTCCGTCTGTAATTTCACAATGATAAACTGGTATAGCATTAAAATCTGGTTGTTTCATTTTATAAATATCCTTTCAATAAAAAAGTCGTACTATTATATAAAACAACAATAAAAATAGCAATGCTGTTTTCTCGGAGTTAATGTGAAAAATAGTACAATATTTTATCCTTATCTACTACAAAAGACTTTTGTACATTGATAAATATTGATTTGTTGATTTATCCCAATTGAAACGGACTTGAGCTGCCGTATTACGCATATGTTGCAAGTTCCCATTATCATAAAAGCAAGTTAATGCTCTGTCGACTGTTTTTAAAAATGATTCAAATATTGAAGTTTCTTGTGTCGCTGAAAATTTAAAACCGGTTTCATTGTCTGTGACGGTATCATGCAATCCTCCGATATCATGTACTATAGGTAAAGTTCCGTAACGCATTGCTATTAATTGACTGATTCCGCAAGGTTCATAATAAGACGGCATTAAAAAAAAGTCTGCATAGCCGTACAACATTTTTCCTAATTCATCATCAAAAACATTGAAATACAAACAATTTTCATGTTGATTAAGAATTTCTGCGTTCCTTTCAAGATTTCCTGTCCCGGTAAAAATAAACATTGCATCATTATTCAATAATTTTTCAATAGATTGAATATTTTCTTTTGAAAATAGAATTCCGACTTTTTGTTCTGCTGTTCTGCCGACAAATACAAACAGCGGTTTTTTTAAATATTCCTCAGTTTTTACAGAAGATAAATGTGATTTTACTTGGTGATAATTGAAAAACTTTTTCTTATGTCTCGAATAAATTTCGTCGGTAAAAGAAGATATTTCTTGTAAAAATTTAGCTTTCCCCTCTTCTTTTTTATTTTGCCAATTTTTCTCACCTGTATCAAAAGGATAAATCAAAGATTTAGGATTGTGAAAATCATAATCTATTCCATTTATAATTCCGGTTAATCGATTATTAATAAATTTGTTGTTTAAATCATTTTCCAAACCACACCCGCAAGCTTGATTTTCCGAATCGTGAAGTGTTATTTCCGATGCATAAGTTTTGCTGACCGTGTTTACTTGATCTGATAAATTTATGGCTGCACGCATTGGATTAAAACACAAACAACTTTTATTTATTAATTGTTGAAAAATATATTCTTTTTCATTTTCAGAAAGAGTTCCGTCTATTAAATAGCGTTTTATTGAATCATCAAATTTATAAATATTTTTTAATTTACCGTGTAATTTTGGATTATTTATAGTTTTAAACAGTAAATGATTCAATTCGTCTTTTGACAATGGTTGTTTTTCTGCAGGATAACAAATTTGTTGAAGTAATAAATTTTTGCTTAATCTTTTCCACAATACCGG
This sequence comes from Spirochaetales bacterium, assembly GCA_017624275.1. Lineage (GTDB taxonomy): Bacteria > Spirochaetota > GWE2-31-10 > GWE2-31-10 > GWE2-31-10 > RGIG8597. The sequence continues at coordinate 121,168 of JAGANG010000035.1, forward strand.
GCTCCAACTGCGAAAAGAACTTTGTCCTAAAATATCAAACGGCAATACAAAAGGACGAATTCCTTGGTAGTTTAAGTTATGTATCGTAAAAACAGTTTTTACCCGATTGCGTAATTCTTGGAATTTAGCTGAATAATTTAATAATAAAAATAAGAAGCCGGTATGCCAATCATGACAATGTAATAAGTTTACATTTTTGAACAAGTCACAACGCAAAAGAATTTCAAGAACTGCTTTGCTGTAAAATGAGAATCTGCGTGCGTCATCTTCAAAGGGCCCTTTTTTTACTGAATTGCTGTTTATATATACGTTAGAATATTTTCCGCTGAAAAATGTTTTATTATGAATAAAATAAAAAGATACGCCGTTATGATTAAAATATTTTAGTTTTACAATGTAAGGTCTTTTAGAAAAATTTACGGTACAATGATAAATTGTTTTTGCTTTTACGTTGTCGGCGTATCCTGGCAAAAATACTGAAATTGAGTCAACTTTATCTTTTAGATTATGAGATAAATCGTTTACCACATCACCCAGTCCACCGACTTTTGCAAAACCGGTACATTCTGCTGCTATCATTGCCACATTAATTTTCATATTTATTACCTCATTTAAGTTTAAATTTTTAGTTTTTGACTTTTTACGTCCTTTTATGTATATCAACATCTAAAATTATAGAATTATAATAAATATTATGAAATTAGGAGATTAAAATTGATTCAAAATTATTTTGACATTTTTGATATGATGATGCGTGCGTGCATCTTGTTAGGACTGATTTTTATGGTATTCAGTCATTTTGTATTAATTATGAAAAATAGAAAAGCAAATGAAGGAATGGAAGTTCTGCATTATTATAAAGGTTTTGTTGTACAAAAATTGCCGTTATATTCAACATATATCTGTTCTACATTGCTGGCTTTTTCTATATTCAGAATAGGTTCTATACTTAAAGTCGACTCTGCTCATGTTCCGTCTTTGTCATTATGGGGAATAACTTTTGTATCCGGAGAAGAATTAAAGCAAAATATGACAGCTGTATATATAATTTGTATTGTCGGTGCAATTTTATATTTAATTGCTTCAATACTTTATAATACAGCACAAGTTCAATTGGGTAAAAATTATTCAATGGATGTAGATATAAAATACGGCTACAGATTAAAAACAAATGAGTTATACGGCTTTGTTCGTCATCCTTTATATTTGGCTGATTTTTTATTGTGGCTTTGTGCGTCTTTAGCTCTTTTATCCTGGAGTTTATTTTTGTGGACAGTTTGTATTCATATTCCACTTTATCTACATAGAGCAAAGGCTGAAGATGAATTACTGGAATATTATTGGAAAGATGAATATAGAGAATACAAAGAAAATACAGGAGCCTTTTTTCCTATAATTTCTGATAATAAATTGAAACGCAGATAATGGAAATACTTGAAATTTTCAAAAAAGACGGAATCCTTGCCGTAATAAAACCGCAAGGATTTGCGTCTGTTCCCGGGAAACTACCGGATATATGTTCTGCTGTATTAAAAAAATATCCTCATATTGCACAAGTAAACGGTTTTAATAAATCTGAAGGCGGGCTTTTGAATCGACTGGATAATGAAACCGGAGGAATCTTACTTTTTGCAGAAACAGATGAGGCTTTTGAATATTATAAAAAAGCTATAATTAATAAATATTATTATGCAATAACGAATCGTAGACCTGAATGGATTGAAAAAGATGTTGATTTCCCTATTGCACACCATTACAGTGACAAGGCGAGAATGGTTACAATTATTCCTGATAAAGAAAAATCGTTAAAATATCGTGGAAAACCTCAAAATGCACAGACTCATTTGCGTTTTATAAAAGAAATTGATTTTCAAATACTGATAGAAGCTCAAATTACAAAAGGATGTCGACATCAAATCAGATGCCATATGGCATCTGTTAATTTACCGATTTTAGGAGATAAGCTGTACAGTAAAACAAAAAATGCGACAACTTATCATCAATTGTATTGTTATAAGGTCGCATTTAAAACATTATCCGGAGAAAATGTCGAAATAGAACATATTCCGGAAGAATTGAAAAAATTCTTTTAGCTATTAAAAAGCCGGTTTTATTTTCTTTTCACGCATTTTTTCAATTTCAGGTCTTACTTCATAAGGATCGAAAACATTCTCTGCATGATCAATTTTTTCTAAAAGTAATGTTGCCAATACCGTAAACTTTTCATTTTCTGCACGTTCTTCATCACTTCCAAGTTCTCTGAACAGAAAAAATACGGAATCTAAATATTTCTTTGCAACTTTATATGTTTTCAATTCATAATAGTTGTAACCAATCAAATAGTTAGTCATAACTTTTTCTTTATCCGGGAACTTTTGATTCATTTCATTTAAAGTTTTTATCGCACTTAAATATTTACGTCTGTTTGTAAAAGATTGGGCTTCCAATAGATAATTATCAAAAATCCACTTTTCTCTTTTTTTTCGTTTAGCTTCCGAGAAAGAAGCACATGATAAACAAGTTGACAGTATAAAAAATCCACATAAAAAAATTGTGACATGTTTAAAAAAGACTTTCATTTAACGTCTCCATTAATTAATTACATTTTATCTTGCAAATATCGTGTCATCAAACGATAAATATCTTTTATAAATCTCTCATTAAGTTCTGATAAGCGTTGAGCTTCCAAAGGCTTTGAAGAAACTGTCCTCACTATATATTTTTTCTTAATTTTTGCAATATTTTTCTTATTTCTGTTTTGTATTTCTACAATATACGTCATTTGAGTATTTACATTTTTTATCAGATTAAATTCTCCGCTTTGATAATTATCGATAAATACATGAATTTCCGGTGTGTTAGCCGGATTTTCCACACTTCTGAAAAAAGTAGTTTTTATATTTTTTCCTTGGATAAATTTGAACAATTTCATTTCCAAATCACTTTTATTTTTATCCAACACATTTAGGTAAAATTTTTCTTCTTCCTCTGATAAGTAAATATCATTAGTTTCTGTAACATTTTCCGTTTCTTCTGAATTTTCTTCTTTTGTTTCCGTTTGAGGCATTTGTTCATCACTTGAAAGATCAGAAAGATTTTCTTCTATTTGTTCAATATTTTCTTGTTCTGCTTCATTTAATTTTATTTCTTTTGATTCTGACTTTAGATATTTGCCGTTTATTTTAGTTTTTTCATTAAAAGTTATGTTAAATAAAATCTTCTCGGGAAAAACTTTATTTGTCCCGAACATAAAAAAAGGCAATAGCATTAACAATAAAAATAAACTTTTTCTTAACATTAATTTCACCCTACTACTGATAAAATTTAATTGCTTATACTGCAATTTATATATAAAAACAACATATTCTTTTTTATGTCAAAGAAGAATAGACTGTTTGATAATTAGGAAAAATTATAGTATTATTTCCTTTATTTTATTAACAACTAATATATATATATTGGATATTTTTATGTATAAGAACATATTTGGACAAGAAAAAGTTACCAATATTCTACAAAATGAAATCTCATTTAGTCCTCCTACTCTAGCTCATTCTATGATTTTTCACGGAAATCATTATACTGGAAAACTTTCTGCAGCATTAGAAACTGCACGTTTAATAAACTGTACCAGAGAAAAAGCTGATAATTGTACTTGTTCTAATTGTGTTGCAATACGTAATCTTACATTCAATGGTCTTGTTATTCTTTCTCGTCGAAATTATTATTATGAAATAATAGAGACTTTAAGCTGCTATCGTCAAAAAAAACTTCCACATTTACGTGATAAACTTTATCGAGCAATCAGATTATCATTTACTCCGTTGCAAGATTTTTTGATTGAGAATACTCCGATGGCTGACAGTGATAAAAAACAGCTTCAAACTTTAGGAAGTAAATTCGCAGATTTTATAGATAAACCTGAATATACTTCCACAGAACTTGAGGATATTGAAAAAGGTGCAACATTCTTTTTGAACCTTTATAAAAATAAAAACATTCCGGTAAACGTGATTCGTAATATGTTAGATTGGTCATATATGACATTACCGGAAGGAAAAAAAGTTGTTATCATCGATAATGTCGATCAATTAGAAACGTCTTCGGAAAATGTATTATTAAAGCGTTTGGAAGAACCTTCTGACGATTTGTATTTTATTTTATTGGCGGAAAATAACAGTCGTGTGTTGCAAACTATTAAATCTCGATGCAGAGCGTATTATTTTAAAGATTTATCGAATGAAGCTAAAAATAATGTTTTACAAAATATCTATTTGCAAAACGATCCGAATATTTATTCGTCTATTTATGAATATTTTCATCAAAAAGACCCTATTTTACCCGGAAATTTAAAAGCCAAAGTTGACAAATTAATAAATTTAGTTTTTCAAAAAAATGTTAATTTTTCCGAGCTGTACTTATTTATCGAAAGCGAGAAAAATAAAGAAATATTATTAGGTATAACAAAAGAATTGTATTCTGTAATCTCGAATGAAATTTCATTATATGAAAATAAAAATACCCAAACAGAATATTTCAGTTTACGTTCTTTCCCATTAAAATTTTTAAGGGAAATTGAAAAAGATTTAAAGTTGCGTATTGAGCGAACATCGGCATTGAATTTGACTCCGAAAACTCAATTAGAAGGAATTTTGTATCCAATTAAGGAGATGATTTTACATGCAAATAGGTAAAAAATTTTCTAAAGTAAGTCATTCTATTATTGAAAAAATAGATCTTCTCGGATTACGAAAAATGTTCCACGATTTAGAAGAAGAACATTCCGATTTGATGTTGATATTTGATTCCTTGGTTGAAGGAATTATCGCAATGAATAGCGATAATAACGTGTTATTTTACAATAAAGCATGTTGTTCTTTGTTGGGGATTCCGTTATTGGAAGTTCACAAAAACATGGTCATAGAAGATATTGTGAAAAATAAAGAAATTCTTGATTTGATTTATAATATGTTGAAAAAAAGTGATCGTATAAATCAAGAAGATTTTATTTTAAACAAAGAAACGCAACAATGTTTAAATTTTTCTCTTCACCCTCTTGTTAATGAATATAAAATTGTCGGAAATATATTGGTTATTAAAGACATAACACAGGAACGAGAAGCAAGTAGTACGGAAAAGCATCTTGGAAATATGCAAACTTTCAGAGCTTTAACCGGTGGTTTGGCACATGAAATAAAAAATCCTTTAGGTTCATTAAGTATTCATGTTCAATTATTGCAACATGAAATTAAAGACTTAGAATGCGACTCTTTAAAACAAGAAGATATAACTCTTTCGCTGAATACTATTAATGATGAAATCATTCGATTGAATAAAATAGTTACTGATTTTTTAAATTCTGTAAGACCACTGAAAGCTGTTCTTCAACCGGTAAATTTTCATGAATACCTTAATAAAATTGTAGATTTTGTTAAGCCTGATTTAGAAAATAAAAATATAAAATTAGATTGTAATTACGGAGATGAATCTCTTACAGTAGCTCTTGACGAGAATGTTTTTAGACAAGCTATACTTAATCTTATAGAAAATAGTATTGCTGCCATAATTGAAGCAAATAGAAATGACGGAAAAATAACTATTTCGACTTCTGAAAAAGGCGGATATTTAATTTTGGAAATCCGTGACAACGGCAACGGTATTCCGCCTGAAAATAAAAATAAAATATTTGAACCGTATTTTACAACAAAATCATATGGTTCCGGTTTAGGATTGATGATTGTTTATAAAGTAGTAAAAGAGCACATGGGCGATATAAAGGTTGCTTCAATGAGCGGTAAAGGAACTGCTTTTTCTATTATTCTTCCCCTATTGGGAAACGAAGACAGATTAATCGAATATACACCAAAGGAAAATAATATTTCCAAATAAGGAAAAAATATATGCAGACAGGAAATATTTTAATTGTTGATGATGAAAAAGGAATTCGTGAAGGCTTACGACTTTTTTTGAAACGTGAAGGACATCAAACTTTTACGGCAGCTGACGGAAGAGAAGCCTTGGAAATCCTAGAAAAAAATGAAATAGATTTAGTTATAAGTGATTTAAAGATGCCGCGTATTGACGGTGATGAATTATTGGCATTTATAAAGAAAGATTATGCTGGTGTAAAAGTAATAATATTAACCGGTCACGGTACTGTAGAAAATGCAGTTGAATCGATGAGAAACGGTGCTTATGATTTCCTTATAAAACCGTTAAACCTTGATAAATTGGGATTAATCGTAAAACGGGCATTATCACAAAGACAACTTGAGATTGATAATAGAAATCTCAAGAAAAAATTAAATGTTTTTTCCAATCAAATGATTGGTAAATCAGACAAAATGATAAAAATTGCCAATCTTGTAGAACAAGTAGCTCCGTCTAAAACATCAGTTTTAATTCTCGGTGAAAACGGTGTGGGAAAAGAAGTCATTGCTAATTTAATTCATGATTTCTCAAATAGAAAAAATAATCCTTTTATTAAAGTTCACTGTGCAGCCTTATCTGAAAATCTCCTTGAAAGTGAACTTTTCGGTCATGAAAAAGGAGCATTTACGGGAGCAATTAAAGAAAAAAAAGGACGATTTGAACTCGCAAACGGCGGAACAATATTCTTAGATGAAATCGGAGAAATCTCGCCTAATATCCAAGTAAAACTTCTTCGAGTAATTCAAGAAAAAGCTTTTGAAAGAGTCGGCGGTGAAAAAACAATTAATGTTGATGTTAGAATTGTAGCTGCAACAAACAGAGATTTGCGAAAAGAAGTCGAAGAAGGTCGTTTTCGAGAAGATCTTTACTATAGACTTAATGTTGTACAAATAACAGTTCCGCCGTTAAGAGAACGAAAAGAAGATATTTTATTGATGATTTCATCTTTTATAAAAAAATTCAGTGAAGAAAATAACAAAAATATTAAAGATATTACTAAGAAAGCCCAAACTGCATTGTATAATTATGATTGGCCGGGAAACGTAAGAGAATTAAAAAATGTATTGGAAGCTGCGGTTGTTTTATCAAAAGACGGAGTTATTGATCTGAATGACTTACCTAGTTATTTAAAGAATGATGACGATCACGGTAATTTCTTAAAAATACAAATGCCGGCAAGTATGGCAGAAATTGAAAAAGAAGCAATCATTTCTACACTTGCTTTAGCAAACGGAAACAAATCTAAAACGGCAGAAATGCTTAATATGAACCGAAAAACTCTTTATGCGAAATTAAATGAGTTTCAAATTCTTCAAAATACTTAAAATTTAAAATAGCCTTATTAAAATAATAATAAGGCTATTTTTTTAATAGATTAAAGAGTTTATTAATTTTCTGTTTCAGAAAAACTAACTATAACGTTGTTTGAAAATTTCACATAAAAAGTATCTGAACTGATAGGTAAGAAAAAATCATCAGGGACGCTAATCAATTTTATTTTTAAAAGATCATTACTGATAACTGATACAGTATGTTCCGGAAAATTAGTATTTCCCATTGCGACCCAATCTTGCAATGTTTCAACTAATTCTTCACGTGTAATACGCAAGTCAGTATTACCGATTTCTATAACTTCATTGAAATACGGAATTATATCAATCAAATTATTACCGTTGATAATTTTTATTATTTCTTTCCATGTCAAATCAGTTGTCAAATCAGTTGTCAAATCAGTTGTCAAATCAGTTGTCAAATCAGTTGTCAAATCAGTTGTCAAATCAGTTGTCAAATCAGTTGTCAAATCAGTTGTTAAATCATCTGTTAAATCATCTGTTAAATCATCTGTTAAATCATCTGTCAAATCATCTGTCAAATCATCTGTCAAATCATCTGTCAAATCATCTGTCAAATCATCTGTCAAATCATCTGTCAAATCATCTGTCAAATCATCTGTCAAATCATCTGTTAAATCATCTGTTAAATCATCTGTTAAATCATCTGTTAAATCATCTGTTAAATCATCTGTTAAATCATCTGTTAAATCATCTGTTAAATCATCTGTTAAATCATCTGTTAAATCATCTGTTAAATCATCTGT
>JAGANG010000036.1 GCA_017624275.1 Spirochaetales bacterium
TAATTTTTGCTTGGAAAAATCTAATTCCTGCGATGATAATCAGGCTTGTTGAGCAATATAAAAAATGAATTATTTTTGCTTTGTTTGCATCCGTTTACAAGCTCTTTTTTCACTAAAAACACCTCTCTGACTTTTGGGCATAATTTACCCGTTCTGTCAGAAATGATGTAAGAGTTTTGGCTGACGCTCGATTTCCGAATGAGAAAAAGTGGTTTTTTGCACAAAAAACTGCAGTTTTTAGTGCAATACTAACAACGAATAAGGAGTTTTAATACCGAAACTTCTACAATTCCTACAAAACATAAATTTTCTTTATTTTTCTGTTTTGAAAAAATAATGTTCGACTGAATGCAGCTCCGTCGGAGTCAGAATCATCTGCATTTTTTGTTGTCTTATTGCTATTTGTTCTTCAGATTTTGATATGATTTAATTCATATAATTTGTTCAATTCAGGAGTTATGGATATATTGTATGAGCGACTAAAATAAGCATTTAAAGTAAAGTTTTATTTAGTTGTATATTGTCTTTAGGTGTTTAGTTTATATGTTTTATTGTTTTGTTTGTTCTATTCTTCTGTTGTCATCTTGTACACATAATATGATCATCTTTATTACCGACCATTGATCATCTTGTTCACACTTTTAACATTGATTAGGCGTGTTACTTTTAACTTTTATTATATTTATTTATATAAATAAGGACTCAAATCCTTGTGTAGAAGCTTTTCTTCATTTTTGGAACAAGTTCCCTGTATACAGGAAATTTTTCTCTGGATACGGGATGCTTTACTCTGTATTCAGAAGAATTTTTTCTGTATACAGAAGGATTTTGGGGCTGTTTTTCTGCCTGAATAAAATCATCCTGATTTGAAATTTCAACCGAATCAATAACGGTATAATTGTCCGGATCGTTGTCTCTGCAGATGTTTTTAAAGAAATTAATCGTACAACCAAGCAGTGAATGAACGATATTTATTGAGAGATCGTTGGTTGTTTTTCTGCATCGATTGAAGTAAGAAGCATTCTTTTTATGTACGGCATATGCGCCGTCTGCGTTAATTTCAACAAACAGCGATGATAGTTTTTCTTTAGTTTTTTTCTGCATATTTGAGTTTTTTAACTGCTCATTAATGCGTTCATAATATGTTGATTCGGGAACAAAATCATACTGCATACAGTCCGTTTCGGCATATTTTTTGAACATATAATTTATGGTTGCGAGCGAAGAAAAATTACCGAAGTTTTTCTTTTCGTAATCCTTTTTACCGCAAGCAGTCATCTGTCTCTCAAACCTTAATATGTTGTCATCAACCTGCTTTCCCGATTTTTTTAATTCTTCCGATTTGTCATACAGCATACAATTGCAGCATTCATTACTGTGATAAAATGAGCCTCGATATTTATCGGGATCATACGGTTTGCCGTGAATCGTTTGAGGAATCAGACGTTTAAAATAATATTTTTTAAAGACATCTTTAAACGCATCGGCTTCGTCTCCATCGCGGCACCTGATGCAAAAACTGAAGTCAACACGCTTGATTTTGAAATCATTTATGTGCGGAATCGTGTGTCTGCCGAAAGTTTCGGCGGCAATAAATCCGTTGAGAATCTCCGAAAGTTCGGGAAGATCTTCCTTTTTTACGGCACAAATATTTGTTCCGTATAATACATTCGGAGCTGAAATTTCAATTCTGAAAAGA
>JAGANG010000037.1 GCA_017624275.1 Spirochaetales bacterium
AGTTATCGTGCTAAAAGTTAAAACTAACATAAAAAATAATCGCTTCATTTTATCGCCTCCTTGTTTATGCGTGAATATTTAAAATTTCACGCTCATGGCGAGTTTTACGCCGGACGGTCGCTCGAAAGCATTACGCTTTTTATCACAAGAAAGCTCACCGCTATTGCCGGAAGTGACACCGATATCCACAGAAAGCCGGTTTGTTTGCCCTTTCAGCCAAGCCATCGCTCCTAATGCTCCGCTCATAAATGAAAAACCAAGTCCTGAAAATATTGCTCCTAAAACCGTAAGAGTTACACCTGTCTGTAAATTAAGAGTGTCTTGATATACAGTCCCACATTTTATTCCGCAAAGCATCCCGATTCCGCCGGCAAACATCGGAATAAATAATGTTCCAAATACAGCTCCAGTAATCGCAATAATACGAAATGTTTTAGACAATTTACTTGTTGCCATCTTAAAATGATTTTCATCTATCGTATCAATGTTATGCTTTTTATAATATTTACCGTATGTCGCACTTAAACCAATTCCCACTCCGACAGAAGCTATTCCCAATAAAATAGGAATACTTATAAATAAAAAGAATAACGAAAATGTAACACCATACCACCAATCAAGTGCGGATGTAACATCAAAGCCTGAATCAAAAAAAGCCCCAACAGAAGAACCAAGAGGAATCATTACATGATAAATGTAACCGATTGTTAAAACTGTCGCCGGAACAGAAAAAACAGAAGATGTAATAGCTCCAAAAACAATAAGAGAACTTTTTAACAATTTATATTCAGGCGTTCTTTTTAACGCTCTTTTTTCTTGTCGTCTCTCCCATCTTTCCTGACGTCTTATTTCTCTTAACTCATCTTCCATCGAAAAGTCCGGCGTTGCGATTTCATTTTCTACCGGCAAAGCTTCCGTTTTTTCATTAGCGAAAAAAGTTACCGTGCTAAAAGTTAAAACTAATATTAAAAATAATCGCTTCATTTTATCGCCTCCTTGTTTATGCGTGAATATTTAAAATTTCACACTCATGGCGAGTTTTAAGCCGGACGGTTTTTCCAATGCATTACGCTTTTTGTCACAAGAAAGCTCTCCCTTGTTGCCGGAAGTGACACCTAAAGAGAACTTTATATTTTCCAATTGTTTTTTATGCCTTTTGTAATTTTGCCAACCACAAATTATAAAAGGCAGTCCGACTATAAAAAAATCAATCCGGCAGAAAGAAATAAACCACCGACAATCCCGAATGTCCACGCATAATATTCCGTAAGTTCCGGTAAAAAAGTAAAAAGCATAAAACCGGTTCCTGCAACCAAAGGTACAACCGATATAGGTAGAAATACAGTTCCGAGAATTGCCATATTTTTATCATTCCTTACTGATTTTTCTAATTTTTGAATCTTTAAAGAGAAGTCTATTTCTGTAGAAACTGATTTTTTTTCATTTGCATAAGACGAAACTGTGATTACTAATAAAAATAAAACAACATAGATTTTCATCTTTTACCTCCGAAATTATAAACAAATGATAATTGGAGATTATTATCTTGTACGGTTGTTATTTGTCTGATTTTATTTTTCCAATATACATGACAACAAACTCCCACAATCAAAAAAGTCAAACCACAAATAAAAGTCGTAACGCTTATTACTCCCATTGCCACATACGCAACCAATATCGATTTATGAAGAGGTGGCATAATATTAAGAATAATGTTTGCAACAGTGAATGTTACGGAAGTACTTAACAGAGGAATTGAAGTAATCCAAAGTGTTTGGAATAAATCTTTTTTTGTCTGAGAAAGTGTAAGTTCGCAATTTATAGGTTCTACATCTGTAAGATTCCTGAAATCTGGCAAAGCTTCCGTTTTTTCATTAGCGAAAAAAGTTATCGTGCTAAAAGTTAAAACTAACATAAAAAATAATCGCTTCATTTTATCGCCTCCTTATTTATGCGTGAATATTTAAAACTTCACGCTCATGGCGAGAGCTACGCCGGACGGTCGCTCAAATCCGTTACGCTTTTTGTCACAAGAAAGCTCACCGCTATTGCCGGAAGTGACACCGATATCCACAGAAAGCCGGTTTGTTTGCCCTTTCAGCCACGCCGACATTGCAAGACTTGTTATCATGACCGGAAGAGCTCCTATCAAAGCCCCGACTCCTACACCTGACAAAATCGAACCGCAAATAAATAATGGTTCATTGTATGTATTAATTGTTCCGCTGCATATCATTCCGGCTCCGATTCCGCCGACAGTCAAACCTACGCCGCTTATAATTCCGAAAATTTTTGATAATGTTTTCCAATTCTTAGTCTTTGTTTTGTAATGTTCAGCCAATACTGCGGAATCACAATTTTGACGCCTCTTTTTATATAGTTTTAGTCCGCTACCAAGCATTATAAGTCCGGGGATGAGAAAACCTAGTGGTGGAATAATCATAAAATAAGACAAAATAAGCCCCCATTGTCCGCTTGTGAATATAAGCCATGCAGATAGGGGAATAAATCCCAATGTCAACATTCCTGAATATGATAAAAATATGCTTCCTAATGCAGTTCGTCTTGTAGCTTTGTACGTTTTTGCTTCTATAGATTTTTCGTCCAAACTAAATTTTGGAGTGACCTGTGAACTTTCCTCAATGCCGGCTACCGTCGGATTTTCTACTTCATTTGCTATAGTTTGCATGATTGGGAAAATTGCTATTATGATTGTGATGATTAGTAATTTGTTCATGCTTGCTACCTCCTAAAATTTCACGCTCATGGCGAGTTTTACGCCGGACGGTTTTTCCAATGCATTACGCTTTTTGTCGCAAGAAAGCTCGCCGGAACTACCGGAAGTGACACCGATATCCACAGAAAGCCGGTTTGTTTGCCCTTTCAACCAAGCCATCGCACCTAACGCTCCGAACATGAAAGAGAATGCGGTACAGGTCAACAAACTTCCGGCTATAATAAAACCAGAACCTAAATCAAAATATTGTCTTTCAAGATTTGCAAAGTAACTAGTCGGAAGCAGGACAATACCGGGAACTAATATAGTTGCAAAAAAACATCCGCCGACTATTCCGAAAGGAATTGCCATATTTCGATACAGTTTTATGTGTTTATTTGCCATTTTCTTAAAACGTTCACTATCTGTTATTTCTGTATTTTGGCAAATGTAACTTCCGGCTGTACTAAAGCCGATTCCGCAGCCTTGAACAATCAAAGAAATTAAAACCGGAAATATTCCGCCTAAAAAAGTAAAAGGAAGAAGTATTGCATTTAAAGAAACACTTGTTGCATCGCGAACAATCATTTCCCACCATGAAGGAATGACATGATAAGCATATCCAACGGACGCTATGGTATAAGGTACTGCTAATGCCAGTGATGTAAAACCAAAGAAACGAGCTAGATGTCCTCTCAGTATTTTACCCTCCGGACTTCTTCTTAATGCTCTGCGTTCTCTGCGAATTCTTCGTTTTTCTTGGCGTTCCTGTTTTCGGATTTGCTTATATTCACTTTCTACTGAAAAGTCCGGCGTTGCGACTTTATTTTCTACCGGCAAAGCTTCTGTTTTTTCATTAGCGAAAAAAGTTATCGTGCTAAAAGTTAAAACTAACATAAAAAATAATCGCTTCATTTTATCGCCTCCTTGTTTATGCGTGAATATTTAAAATTTCACGCTCATGGCGAGTTTTACGCCGGACGGTCGC
>JAGANG010000038.1 GCA_017624275.1 Spirochaetales bacterium
ACGCTTACGTTTGCGAAGGTGATATTTTGCTTCACAATCCAAAAATCATCCAAAAATATCAATATAAATCAAATTATTGTGGAATAAAATGCGATAGAACAGACGACTGGTGTTTGTTTGAAAATAAGGGACGCATTACAGGATATGCAGTTGGTGGAGAAAATTGTCATCAAATGATGGGAATTTCTTACTGGACAGAAGAAGATGGAAGAAAACTTGGTGACTGTATAAAAAAAGTTTATGAAATGCCTGGTGGAAAAGAACGTTATTGGGATCAAGTTGCATTGGGGTATTATGTTAAAGATTTTGATATTGCAATTCGTGAATGTTCTTTTGATGATTTTATTGAAATTGATACCTTTAATGAATTAAAGGCTATTGATAAAATTTATGATGTATAATTTTATAATTAGAATAGGGGACAGGTATGAAAAAAATAAGAAACTTTTTTTTAGCATTAGGTATTATTTTTTCTTTTGTAACTTTAGGCTGCAGTAAAAATAATAACACCATCGTAATTTATTCTTGTGGGGAAGATTACCGCAATGAATATTATTTAACAGAATTACAAAAACAATTTCCTGAAATTAATTTTGTATTAGATTACCAAGGAAGTGGTCCGGCGGCAGCAAAATTAAAGGCAGAAGGCTTAAGTACTGAAGGCGATATTCTTTTATCTTGGGATTACACATATTTTGACATGCTTACAGATTATCTTGCAGATATGTCTTATTTTGATTATTCAATTTATCTTGATGATATGTTAGTTCCTTCTAAAAAATATGTTGGAGAATACAGAAACTCCGGTGCAATTGTAATCAATACAGAATTATTAAAAGAAAAAGGTCTTGCTGAACCAACTTCATATGAAGATTTAATTAAACCGGAATTTAAAGGATTACTTTCTATGCCAAATCCAAAAAGTTCCGGAACAGGATATATGTTCTTAAGAAATTTAACAAACGTTTGGGGTGAAGATAAAGCATTTGCATATTTTGATAAATTTGCAGAAAATATTGTTCAATTTACTTCATCTGGTTCTGGACCAATGAACGCACTTGTTCAAAAAGAAGCTGCTGTTGCATTAGGAATGACAGGTCAGGCAGTTACAATGCTAAACGAAGGTGCTCCATTTAAAATTGTCTTTTTTGAAGAAGGTGCACCATGTTCTCTTTATGGACATGCAATGACAAAAAAAGCAGAATCAAGAGCTAATTATGATAAAATAAAAGAAGTTTTTGATTATCTTGTTAAAGTTGTAACACCAGCATGTGATGCGTTGTATTTCCCTGAACAAGTTTTTAAAGACAAAGTGTTCACATTGCCAAATTATCCAACAAATATTCCTTACGGAGATATGTCTAATAATACAACAGCCGAAAAAACTCGATTACTCGGAAAATGGATGTATTAGAATAAACACAAGAAATCCTTATGAGTTAGTACAAAATCTTATTATTTTCTACTCATAAGGAGTTAATAATGAAGAAAGTTTATTTAGGAATGACTGCTGATATTATTCACCCTGGAATTATAAATATAATTACCGAAGGTGCAAAACTTGGTGAATTAACAGTTGGTTTATTGACAGATTCTGCGATTGCATCTCACAAGCGTTTGCCGCATCTCGATTATGAGCAACGCAAGCAGGTCGTCGAAAATATTAAAGGTGTCTCTGAGGTTGTTCCACAAGAAGATTGGAGTTATGTTCCGAATTTGAAAAAATATAAGCCGGATATTATTATTCACGGTGATGATTGGAAAATCGGGGCGTTAAGTAAGATTCGTGAAGATGTTTATAAAACAATGGAAGAACTCGGAGGAGAAGTTGTAGAAATTCCTTATACCAAAGGATTTGAATCATCTGCATTAGCGGAACAAGTAAGTTCTATCGGAACAACTCCTGAAATACGAATGAAAACATTACGTCGCCTACTTCAGGTAAAGCCTGTAATAAGAATTCTAGAGGCTCATTCCGGTTTGTCAGGTTTAATTATTGAGAATATCGAAGTACAAAAAGATGATGGAATTCACAGTTTTGATGGTATGTGGTCTTCCAGTCTTACGGATTCTACATGCAAAGGTAAACCTGATATTGAAGCTGTAGATTTAACAACAAGACTCCAGGATTTAACAAATATTTTAGAATGTACAACAAAACCAATTATTTTTGACGGAGATACTGGAGGAAAACCTGAACATTTTATTTTTACTGTTCGGACATTAGAACGTAACGGAGTTTCTGCGGTAATTGTAGAAGATAAGGTTGGATTGAAGAAAAATTCTCTTTTTGGAACTGCAGCAAAGCAAGAACTAGCGACAATTGAGGAATTTTGTCATAAAATTAGCGAGGGAAAAAAAGCACAAGTTACAAAAGATTTTATGATTATTGCAAGGCTTGAAAGTTTGATTGCGGGAAAAGATGTTGATGATGCATTGATGCGTGCTAAAGCCTATGTTAGTGCCGGTGCTGACGGTGTAATGATTCACAGTAAAGAAAAAACTGGACTTGATATTAAGGAATTTTGTCAGCGTTTTCGAATGGAATATAAAAATATACCGATTGTTGTTGTTCCTACAACTTATAATCAATTTACAGAAACAGAACTTCATCAATGGGGAGCAAATATCATTATTTATGCAAACCATATGTTGAGAGCTTCTTATCCTGCTATGTATAAAGTAGCACAAATGATTTTGGAAAATGAACGTTCATTAGAAGTAAATGATTTGTGTATGCCGATTAAACAAATTTTGGAACTGATTCCGGGAACAAAATAGGAGCAGGTATGATTGAAGCAGAAGTTTTTTATAATTTATTAATTGAGAATAATATTGATTTTTTTACAGGTGTGCCGGATTCTTTATTAAAAAGTTTTTGTGCATATATTACGGATAATACAGTATCTGATAATCATATAATTTCAGCAAATGAAGGCAGTGCAGTTGGATTGGCTGCAGGGTATTATCTTGCTACTGGTAAAACTCCACTTGTTTACATGCAAAATTCCGGTGAAGGGAATGCAATTAATCCGTTATTGTCATTAATAGATCCGGAAGTTTATCAAATACCTTTAGTTTTAGTAATAGGTTGGCGTGGAGAACCGGGAGTGAAAGATGAACCTCAACATAAGAAACAAGGTCGTATAACTTGTTCTTTTCTTGATACAATGGAAATTCCTTATGTGATAATGTCAACAAATGAAACAGAATTGAAAAAACAAATGCAAATATGTTGTAAGACAATTAAAGAACAAAAAATACCGTTTGCTTTTGTTGTTCGTAAAGATACTTTTGCTCCGTATGTATTACAAAATAATCAAGCTATACAAGCTTCTATGAGTCGTGAAGAAGCAATAGAGTGTGTAATATTAAGTGCTGATGACAGTGCAGTGTTTGTGTCTACTACAGGAATGGCTTCTCGTGAACTTTATGAGTTACGAGAAAAACATGCAATGGGACATAATCAAGATTTTCTTACCGTAGGTTCAATGGGGCATGCATCACAAATAGCATTAACTATTGCGTTGAATTGTCCAGAAAGAACCGTTTATTGTATTGACGGAGATGGGGCAACTATAATGCAAATGGGAGGTCTTGCTACTATAGGAGTTCGAGCTCCGGATAATTATCGTCATATTTTAATCAATAACGGAGCTCACGATTCTGTAGGTGGTCAACCTACTGTGGGATTGGAAATAGATTTACCGGGAATAGCAAAAGCTGTTGGTTATAAAAATATTTTTTCAGTACAAACTAAGGAAAGCCTTATCGATGTATTAAAGAAAATGAAAAATATTACAGGAACAACCATGATTGAAATAAAAACACGTAAAGGAGCAAGAAAAGATTTGGGCAGACCTAAATCTACTCCGGTTGAAAATAAGAATGCATTGATGGAATTTATTGGAATAAAAGGGAATTAGATATGGTAAAACAAGCTGTAATTTTAGGTGCAGGATTTGGTTCTCGATTAAAAGAGCTAACAGAGAATATGCCGAAAGGATTTTTGGAGCTTGATGGAATTCCTATAGTAGAAGCTTCGGTTCGTAAATTGTTGGATGTTGGGATTGAAGAAATTATTATAGGTACTGGATATTGCAATGAATGGTATGATAATATGGCTGAAAAATATTCTTTTGCTGTTCGTACCGTACATAATCAAAAGTATGTAGATACAGGTAGTATGGGGACATTAGAAGTTTGTGCTCCATATATTAAAGGTGATTTTTTATTGTTGGAATCAGATTTGATTTATGATAAAATCGGTCTCAATGTTCTTTTAAATGATATAAACCAAAATGTGATTTTAGCATCCGGAATGACAAATTCAGGTGATGAAGTTTATCTTGAAACAAAAAATGGTGATATATTGCAAAATATATCAAAGAAGAGGGAGTTGCTTTGTAATATTTATGCAGAGTTTGTAGGTATCACAAAATTAAGTCGTAAAACTTTGACTGCGATGTGTGAATTTGCCGAAGCACATCATGAAGATCAACCTAAAATGGAGTATGAGACAGCATTACTTGCAGCATCCCAAAAGTTTTGCAATGAAAAAGATGAGGGACATCAACTTATTCATGTACGTAAAATAGAGTCTTATGCATGGCGTGAAATAGATGATAAATCTCATTTAGAAATGGCAAGAAATTATATTTTACCTAAAATAAAAGAAAATGAAATGTTGCGTAGTATAAAACGTAATATTTTATTAAACCCCGGTCCGGCAACAACTACAGATAGTGTAAAATTTGCACAAGTACAAGCTGATATCTGTCCTCGAGAAGAGGAATTTGGCGAGATAATGAAATGGATTTGTCGTGAATTATCATCATTTGTTGGTAATCCAGATAAAATCGAAACAGTATTATTTGGTGGATCAGGAACATTGGCTGATGAAGTGATGATTTGTTCGTGTGTTCCGGAAGAAGGTAAATTACTCGTGATTGATAATGGAGCTTATGGTGCCAGAATGGCAAAAATGGCAGAAATTTATCATCTTAATTTTGATGTATTTAAGAGTTCTGCTTATAAAGCATTGGATCTTATTGCATTGGAAGAACAAATCATTGCCGGAAAATATACACATTTAGCTGTGGTTTATCATGAGACTACTACCGGACTTCTTAATCCGATAGAAGAAATTGGTGCAATATGTAAGAAATATAATATTGTAACACTTGTAGATGCAGTAAGTGCTTATGTGGGGATACCTATAGATATGGAGAAAATGGGGATTCACTTTATGAGTGCATCATCAAATAAAAATATTCAAGGAACAGCCGGTGTAGCATTTGTAATGTGCAATCGTGAAGAATTGGATAAGTTATCATCTATTCCAATGCGTAGTTTTTATTTGAATCTTTATGCACAGTATTCTCATTTCAAGAAAACGTCTCAAACACGTTTTACTCCGCCTGTACAAACACTTTATGCGTTACGGCAGGCTATTATTGAAACAAAGATTGAAACTGTAACAAAGCGTTATGAACGTTATACAGAATGTTGGAGGATTCTTATTGATACAGTAAAGCGTTTAGGTTTAGAAATGCTTGTTGATGAAATAAACCAATCGCATCTTATTACTGCAATTTTAGAACCTAAAAGTTCTAAATATAATTTTAATGATTTGCATGATTTTGCAATGAAGCATGGATTTACAATTTATCCTGGAAAGTTAGGTGAAATAAATACTTTCCGTATTGCAAATATCGGAGATATTCAACCACAAGAAATGAAATGTTTTACTGAAGAACTTGAAAATTATATGAAATCTATTTTTTAAAGGAATAAATCTATGTTTTTATTTTATGTAATGTTCTTCTCATTTATAGCTGTATTACCGGCTCATTGTTATATTGACCCGGGTACCGGGAGTATGTTGTTTTCAGTGTTGATAGGTTTTGTGTCTATTTTCTTTTTTGCAGCTAAAACTGCATTAATAAAAATTAAAACTTTGCCTATTTGGTATAAAAAAGGCGGAAACACTGTTGCTACGTCACGCAAAGATATTGTTATTTATTCGGAAGGGAAACAATACTGGAATGTTTTCCGACCGGTATTAGAAGAGTTTGATAAACGAAAAATCCCGGTAACTTTTTATACGTCAGACGAAAATGATTTATGTTTTGATTTTAAATCTGACTTTGTAACTACAAGCTTTATAGGCAAAGGAAATAAAGCTTATGCAACATTAAATCTTTTGGAGGCTGATATAGTATTGATGACAACTCCGGGACTTGATGTTTACCAGTTAAAGCGTTCAAAGATGGTAAAACATTATTCTCATATTCTTCATGCTCCTGTGGATGCAACACTTTATCGTCTTTTTAGTTTTGATTATTTTGATTCCGTATTACTTACAGGTGATTATCAGACTGAAAGTATTAGATTATTGGAAAAATCTAGAGGAATATCGGAAAAGCAGCTTATTACTATAGGCTGTACTTATCTTGATGTATTGAAAGATAAACTTGCAACTTTGCCTGAGAAAGATTTATCAGATAAACGTACAGTTTTGGTTTCACCATCATGGGGTGAAAATGGGTTGTTGAAGAAATACGGAATGTCTTTATTAAAACCATTAGCTGAAAGTGGTCATAATGTAATTGTTAGACCTCATCCTCAATCAAGTATTGTAGAAAAAAATATGCTTGATGATTTACAAAAACAATTGGCCACATTCCCAAATGTGGAATGGGATTTTGAACGTGAAAATATTAAATCAATGTCTCGCTCAGATATAATGATTTCTGATTTCTCCGGAATAATTTTTGATTATATGTTTTTGTTTGAACGTCCTGTTTTTTATACAGGTTACGATTTTGATAAGCGTGCTTATGATGCGTCAGATGTTCCAAGTAATCCATGGATGTTTGCGAAACTGGAAGAATTGGGAGTTCGCCTTGAAGAAAAAGACTTTAAGAATATCGGTAATATAGTTGAAAAATGTGCGACCGATTCAAATCTTAAAGAAAAGATTGTTCAAGCTAAAAACACTGCATGGATGAATCAAGGGAATGCCGGCGTAAAATGTGTCGATGCATTACTTGATATAAAAGAAAAATTAACAAACAAGAATAATTAATCCTAAAGGAACTATAAACAATGCTAGATTTTCTGTACGGTGTGATAATCAGCCCGATAAAGTTTGTATTGGGTATATTTTATTTTATGTTATATCGCATGTTCTCCAGCGAAGGTTTTGCAATTGTAGGGCTCAGTGCTATCGTTACCCTACTAGTTTTGCCGCTTTACAATATGGCAGACGCTTGGCAAGACGAAGAACGCGAAAAGCAACGCAATATGAAAAGTAAACTTGATGATATAAAAGCGGCTTTTCACGGCGACGAACGACACATGATAACAAATACATATTACCGTCAACAGCATTATCATCCGTTAATGCAGCTTCGTTCCGTAATCGGTGTGGCAATTCAAGTGCCGTTCTTCATAGCGGCGTATCATTACCTCAGTCATCTGACTGTACTAAACGGTGTAAGCTTTCTCTTCTTGAAAGATTTAAGTGAGCCGGACGGTTTATTCAAAATCGGAAACTTCTCTGTGAATATCATGCCGATTTTAATGACAGTAATAAACTTGGTATCTGCTGCTGTTTACGGTAAAAAGTTGACCGGCAAAGAAATCGGACAACTTGTTTTTATGGCATTAGTTTTCTTAGTGTTACTCTACACTTCTCCGTCCGGGTTGCTTCTTTACTGGACAATGAACAATATTTTTTCATTGATAAAAAATATTTTTCATCGTTCGGCACACCCGGGACGAAACTTTCGCTTGGTAATGACAGGATTTTTTGCAGTATTATTTTTATTCAGTTTGCTTTTGTGGATTCCCGGTTTTATCCAGCTTACACCGTTGAGAGATATCGGCTTCGGACATAAAAGAAAACTTTTTATAAACCTGGTATCTTTTACCGCAATGTTTTTACTCTACTTTTTACCGCAAATATTTGCACGTGCAAAAACTTACGGAATCTTCAGTAAACAATTGCGAGATGAAACACGCAAAGATTGGAATATACTGTTTATCCTTTCATGTTCACTGCTTGCAATATTAGCGGGATTGGTAATTCCGTCTTCTTTGATTTCTTCATCACCATTAGAGTTTATTAATTTGCTTTCTGAAAAAAGCAGTCCGTTAGATTTGATAAAAGTT
Organism: Spirochaetales bacterium; assembly: GCA_017624275.1. GTDB lineage: Bacteria > Spirochaetota > GWE2-31-10 > GWE2-31-10 > GWE2-31-10 > RGIG8597. Next base: position 8,179 of record JAGANG010000038.1, read on the forward strand.
GTTTTACCTCAAGCTATAGGATTATTCGCTTTTTATCCGTTGATGATTTATTGTTTATTCAAAGAACGAGTAAAATATCCACTTGTGTTACTTTGGCTTGCTGTTGCTGTAGGTGCAATAATAAATATTTTCGCATTCCCGGCAAATTACGGAGTAATCTTACCAAATCTAAAGTTTGAAAATGCCTTAACACCCGAAATAATAGGAGAACAAAAACAATTTCTAAATTTATTGATTTTGTCTCTTGCATGTATTGTAGTATATCTTTTGTTTTATTTCAGAAAGCAAAAATGGATTTCTTCATGTCTTGGAATTTGTATAATTGCTGTAATGCTAATGAGTGTACAAAATTTGGCAAAAACTAATACAGAATACAAAGAATATCTCTTGTCTTCCGAAAATGAAGAACAACAATCAACAGATGAAATAGAGCCTTTTTTTAAGCTTAGTAAAACAAAGCAAAATGTTGTTGTAATAATGCTTGATCGTGCTATCGGTAGTTATTTTGAAGAAGTATTAAAATACAATCCGACATTAAAGCAAAAATTCAGCGGTTTTACTTATTATCCTAATACGGTAAGTTTTGCCGGACATACCATAATGGGCTCTCCCGGACTGTGGGGCGGGTATGAGTATACTCCGGTAGAAATGAATAAACGCAAAAATGAATTATTGGTAGATAAGCATAATGAAGCATTAAAAGTTATGCCGGTATTATTTAAAAATGCAGGTTATGATGCAACATTTTCAGATCCGTCACTAGCAGGATACAAATGGATTCCGGATACAACAATTCTTAATAAAGCTGATATTAAGAGTAAGAATTTACAAGAACGATATATAAAAAAATACACTGAAGAAGTTTTGAAATTATCAAACGATGTGGTTTCGGCAATAAAACGAGATTTGTTATGTTTTTCTTTATTTAGAGAGATTCCTTTGATTATGAGGCTTTTTATTTATGATAAAGGAGAATATTTTAATGTTGAGAGACACAAGGGGGTTTTTGATAAGCTTTTTGTGGGAAATTGTGCACAATTAGACTACTTATCTCAATTGTGTTCTTATGATTCAGATTGCAACAATATTATGCTTATGGAAAATCAATTACCGCATTCAAATCAAGCGATAGAAATTACTACGACTTTTTTTAATAAACTGGATAGATACCAACCTGTTAATGGTTATAATTTTCCTTATAAGCAAGATTCTTTTTCAAAAAGATATTTTCTCTTAAATGTATTAAGTTTGTCCTTTTTGGCGGATTGGTTTGAAAAGTTGAAATCAGAAAATGTTTATGATAACACTAAAATTATTATAGCCTCTGATCATGGTTTCCCGGTAAAAACAAAACATTTTGCGGATTTTCCTAAATTATTATCACGACCTGTTTTAAATGTAAAAGATTCATATGAATATGTTTATTTTAATCCACTTTTATTAGTAAAAGATTTTGAAGCTACAGGTGAAGTAAAAACATCTTGCGAGTTTATGACAAATGCCGATGTTCCGGCAATTGCAGTTTCTCATTTACCGGAAAATTTTCGTAAAAATCCGTTTACGGGAAAAGAGCTTTCAACTCAAGTAAAAAAAGACGGTGTAAATATTTGTACGAGTACAAAATTTGATTTTCCTAATCACGGAAAATACAAATTCAATATAGAAAAAGACGAAGTCGTTCATGTCAAGGATAATATATTCGACGCTAAAAATTGGACGCAAGTGGATTATGTAGAATCAAAAAATTAAAGGAATAAATAATGTTAGATTTTCTGTATGGTGTAATAATCAGCCCGATAAAATTTGTATTGGGCATATTTTATTTTATGTTATATCGTGTGTTTTCCAGTGAAGGCTTTGCGATTGTAGGGCTTAGTGCGATAGTGACGCTGTTGGTTTTGCCGCTTTACAATATGGCAGACGCATGGCAAGACGAAGAACGTGAAAAGCAACGTAAGATGAAAAGCAAGCTTGATGATATAAAAGCTGCGTTTCGTGGTGATGAACGGCACATGATAACAAATACTTACTATCGCCAACAGCATTATCATCCGTTAATGCAACTTCGTTCAATAATCGGAGTAGCTATTCAAGTGCCGTTTTTTATAGCAGCGTATCATTATTTAAGTCATTTGACTGTACTGGACGGCGTTAGTTTTTTATTCCTTAATGATTTGAGTAAGCCGGACGGTTTGTTGAAAATCGGAAGTTTTTCAATAAACATCATGCCGATATTGATGACAGTAATAAATTTGATGTCTGCTGCAGTTTACGGTAAAAAGTTGACCGGCAAAGAAATCGGACAGCTTGTTTTTATGGCTTTAGTTTTCTTAGTGTTGCTTTATACATCACCGTCCGGTCTTGTATTGTACTGGACAATGAATAATGTTTTTTCATTGATTAAAAATATATTTCATCGTACAGCTCAACCGGGACGAAACTTTAGATATACGATGATAATCTTTTTTGGAATCTTGTTTGTTTTCAGTCTTTGTTTGTGGATTCCCGGTTTTATTCAACTTACACCATTAAAAAATGTAAGTTTCGGTCCTAAAAGAAGATTGCTTGTAAGTGCAGTTTCTTGTTTGGCTATGTTGGGATTATACTTTTTGCCACGGTTTTACAACATTGCAAAAAAGCAGGGAATTTTTAAATCTCAACTACGCGGCGACACAAAAAATAATAATGTACTATTTATATTATCATGTACCGTATTAGCAATTTTAGCAGGACTTGCAGTTCCTTTGTCATTAATAGTATCTTCACCACATGAATTTGCTCAAGTGGTTTCTGCATCCTCTAAAAATCCATTGACGTTTATTCCTATAGTTTTGTCACAAAGCATCGGATTATTGGTGTTTTATCCGTTGATGATTTATTGCTTATTTAAAGAACGAGTGAAATATTCGCTAATGCTTTTATGGTTAGTTGTATCAGTTGTTGCGGTGTTAAATGTGTTTTTATTTCCGGGAAATTACGGAAATATTTCAACCGCACTGACATTTGACAGCTCACTGACTTTTAATTCTGTGGGTAAAAATGAAATTTTTATCAACTTATTTGTACTTTGTGTAGTTTCAATTGCAATTTTATTATTATTCTATTTCCATAAATCAAAATGGCTTAATTCAATGTTAAGTATTTGTATCTTGGTATTATCTGTGATGTCAGTAAAAAACTTTGCGGAAATTAAGAAGAGTCACAGTGAGTTTATAAAATTAAATGGAAATATATCATCTGATAAAAAAGACGAATCCTATGTAAATAAAGAAATTACACCGTTTTTTAAATTTAGTAAGACAAAACAAAATGTCGTTGTAATAATGTTGGACAGAGCCGTAAGTAATTACTTTGAAGAAGCATTAAAATTTGATCCGACTCTTAAAGAGAGAATGAGCGGTTTTACTTTTTATCCAAACACAGCTTCATTTAACGGTCATACGGTAATGGGGGCACCGCCGATATTCGGTGGCTATGAGTATACTCCGGTAGAAATGAATAAGCGTGAAGATATTGCTTTAGTGGATAAGCACAATGAAGCACTTTTAATGTTGCCGACAATTTTTAAAAATGCAGGCTACCATTGTACATTTGCTGATCCTGTTTATGCCGGACATTCATGGACACCGGACGTAAGTGTTTTGACGAACAAAGGTTTTGAAAGTAAGTTGCTTACTGGGCGATACAGCAGAAAATGGATTAACGATAATAAATCGCAAATTCCGTTAGAACAAATAAAATTGCTTTTGGATGATACGGCAACATGGACAGAAAAGAAAATAAAAAATAATCTATTGCACTTCAGTATATTTAGAGAATTGCCGGCTGTTTGTCGACCGGTATTTTATAATGACGGATGTTGGATGGATATTGAACAATATAAAAGTGAAGATAATAAAATAGGTTTGGAAACATGTATTGATGCATATTCGCAATTAGCTTATCTTCCGCAATTGTGTACTTATGATTCTGATGTCGGCGAACTTGTAATGTTTACTAATGATTTAACTCATAACGGATATGAAGTTTATCCACCGGATTTTATACCGGGCAAAAGACGTGACAGCTCATTTAAAACGGATTATAAATTTCCTTATAATGATAAAGACAAAGCGATTTTCTCATTGAATGTTTGTGCATTGGAAGTTTTATGTGACTGGTGGGAGAAAATGAAAGCCGAAGGTGTTTATGATAATACCAAAATTATTATTGTAGTAGACCATGGTTATGATATTGAAATTAAACCGTATACTTCAATTTTTCCTATATATGATGATGCGAGAGCTTACGCTTTTTACAATCCGCTTTTGTTAGTGAAAGATTTTAATGCTACGGGAGAAGTAAAAACGTCTTATGAGTTTATGACAAATGCCGATGTTCCTACGCTTGCAGTTTCACATTTGCCTGAAGAATTTCATAAAAATCCATTTACCGGAAAAGTATTGAACAGTGAAGAGAAAAATGACGGTATTACTATAATAGGAAGTCATAAACATTCAGTTTCGGAACATGGTAAATATAAGTTTGATTATACAAGTGATGAAGTTTTTTATGTGAAGGATAATATTTTTGTAAAAGAAAATTGGTCCGGAGCAAAACCTGTAGTTGAACATCATTAATACGGAGTTTTTATGGCAGATTTTTTTTATACACTTATTATTTACCCGATAGAAAGTATTCTCAGCATTTTCTTTGTATTGTTTATGAAAGTTTTTAATAACGAAGCCGTTGCAATCGTAGGGCTTAGTACGCTTGTAACTGTGTTGGTATTGCCACTTTACAACATGGCAGATACTTGGCAGGACGAAGAACGTGAAAAGCAACGTAAGATGAAAAGTAAGCTTGACGATATAAAAGCAGCGTTTCGTGGTGACGAACGGCACATGATAACAAATACTTATTATCGTCAGCAACATTATCATCCGTTAATGCAACTGCGTTCCGTAATCGGAGTAGCTATTCAAGTGCCGTTCTTCATAGCGGCGTATCATTATCTCAGTCATTTGACCGTACTCAACGGTGTAAGTTTTTTATTCTTAAAAGATTTAAGCAAGCCGGACGGCTTATTCCAAATCGGCAACTTTTCTATAAACATCATGCCGATATTGATGACAGTGATAAACTTAATGTCAGCTTTTGTTTATGCCAATAAACTCACACGTAAAGAACTTGTGCAATTGGCATTAATGGCATTGTTATTTTTGGTGTTACTCTATACTTCACCGTCCGGGCTTGTATTGTACTGGACAATGAATAATGTCTTTTCATTAATAAAAAATTTAATTTATCGTTATCCAAAAGTCGGTAATGTATTAAATAAAGTCGGACTTGTAATTGCCGGACTTGCATTTGTTTACAGTATGATACTTTTGGTTCCCGGAGTAAAATCCGTTGGGTTACCGATGGCCGGACAAAATTTCAAAAGAAAAGCTGTATTGTTGTTACTTACCGGAGTTTGTTTCGGTTTATTTTCGATTATTGAATTGATAATAAAAGGGAAACTAAAATCGTTAAAAGTAGAATTTGCTCGGAAAGAAATGCAACCTATTTTATTTTTATCATGCTTAGTTTTAGTATTCATTGCCGGCATTATAATTCCGGCGTCATTGATGTCATCATCACCACAGGAATTTATAAAATTTACCGGTGTAGAAAAAAATCCGTTATGGATTTTACCGGGAACATTTTGGAAAGCATTCAGCGGATTGTTTTTTTTACCTGTAGTACTTTATTTTTTATTTAAAGATAATGTGAAATATTTTATCACAGTCTTATTTACATCGCTTGCACTGATTGTACCGATTAATGTTTTTTTATTTGCCGGGAATTACGGAACGATTTCAGAAAATCTTCATTTTGATAATCCGACATTGCTTAAATCATCATTATCTTTTTCCGGATTAAACATTTTAGTTTTGATTTTCTGTTTTGTCGCAGTAGTCTTTCTTTTGTATAAAAAATATTATCGTGTAATTTCTACAGTCTATATGATTATGTTGCTGACTTTCGTTCCTATGACAATCAAATACGCAACAGAAATTAATAAAGAATATTCACGTTATACAAAAATGAATTCTGACAGCAGTGATAAAAATGAGATTTCTCAAATATTTTCACTCAGTAAAACAAAGCAAAATGTTGTTGTTATAATGCTCGACAGAGCTATAAATTCATTTTTCCCGATACTTCTTGATTATTATCCGCAATTAAGAGAACAATTCGGCGGTTTTACTTATTACCCGAATACAATTTCTTTTAATGACAGAACATTGATGGGAGCTATTTCTGTTTTTGGCGGCTACGAATATACGCCTACTCAAATGAATAAACGCAGCGATATTCCATTAAAAGATAAGCAACATGAAGGTTTGAAAATGTTGCCTAAGATTTTCCAAAATGCCGGATATAATTCTGTTTTTACTGACCCGCCGTATGCGGGTTACAGTTGGATTCCGGATGTAAGCGTTTTGACAGATGACGGAATAGGTTGCGAACTTTTAGAGGCTCGTTATACCAACTTGTGGTTAAAAGAAAAACGCCCGGAACAAAAATCATCCGGCAAGGTTGATTTGATGTCATTTAGCTTTTTCAGAATGTTTCCGGTGATAATTCGAGAAGCTTTTTATAATGACGGAAATTATATGGGAACAGGCTCTATTAATATAGATACGAAATTTCTTAACGGTTTCAGTGTACTTGATTATTTACCGCAACTTTTTAGTTACGATTCTGATAAAGGCGGCTGTATGATTATTTACAACGGAACGACTCATGAACCGGTTTTCTTACCGAACGATTCATATATTGTTCCTGGAGCTATTGATGAAAGTGATATTCGTACAGATTATAAATTACCGTTTAATGATAAAAATACTTTATGTCACTTTTATACAAATCTTGTTGCATTGAAGCGTGTCGGGATTTGGCTTGATACATTACGTGAAAAAGGTGTTTATGATAATACGAAAATTATTATTGTAGCCGATCACGGACGTGAAGATTTGTGTACGGTACCGTTTGGTGAAAAATCTTTTCAGGCAAAATATCATCCTTTATTGTTGATGAAAGATTTTGACAGTACAAAAGAAATTGTGACGGACAACAGCTTTATGACAAATGCTGACGTACCGGCTTTAGCGGTGTCACATTTACCGGATGATTTACAAAAAAATCCGTATACAGGTAAAAATATTAATATGGACGAAAAAGAAAACGGTGTAGACATTGTAGTACGTCATAATTGGGAAAAAGACATGGTTCCCGGAAAAACAACGTATACGTATCGTGAAGAAGATTTAGTTCATGTTCATACAAATATTTTTGATGAAAAAAATTGGAGTAAATTGCATTAAAATAAATTGCCGTCGTTTTTTAAGCGACGGTTTTTTTATTTATTAAATCATTGTGAATTTCCAGTTTTACAAAGGTAATACCGATAAATCATTGTGCCTTTTTTTTCTAAGGAGGTTGCTGTGGAAAATAAAAAAACGAATGAAATAAATGTATCATTCACAGAAAAAGAAGATTTTCTTGTTTATCTTTGTGATGTATCAAATAAGAAAGATAATAAATAATCGGAGATTACAAAATGTTGTTTTATGAACCCGGAAAAATTAAAATTGACAGTTTCCCATTGATACATAAACCATCACCGGAACCGGTTAAGGAAACTTTACCGCAGGATAAAAATATTGCTGATAATGAAATCCCGATGATACCGGACGAATTCTACCAAGTACAAACAGCTGACGATGAACTGGCGAAAAGTATCCGAGAGATAAATCAAAATCAGGAACAGATTGATAAAATCGAAAATACGGAAGAAAATAGTGATGACGGTTTTGACGAGATTGCAGCTAATTTTGAGGGAATGCTTGTAGAAGACGTAGCACAACAAATAATCGATGAAATTACCGAAATGCTCGGCGGTAATGCTTCAGCGTTATATTTGTGTACCGACGGTCAATCTCAATTAATGCTTTATAATGCAGAAGAAACTTGTGCGGTATTAGATACATCAAACGAGTTTGTGAAAGAATTGCTCAACGGCAATGCGGTAAGTGTATCTTCAGATGTATTGTCATCCGGCATATTTGACGACGGAATAGTTTCGGAAGAATTAAATAGCTGTGTATCATTTCTTGCAGTGCCGTTGGAAATGATGGGAATGCTGCTGGGAGTTTTATTTTTGGGATTTGAAATTGAAATCGGAGAAGAATTTAATCAGGTAAAAGATATGTTAGAACCATATATGATAAGATTAAAAGAAGCTCTCGGATAAAAGAGTTTTTTAGGAAGCGAATAAAAAATATTTTTGTTCGCTTTTTTTTATGTCAAACAGAGATTAATTATATATTTATGTTTGTTTTATTATTATTAAAAAGTGTATAGTCCGGAATAATTAGGAGAGCAAAATGTGTGGTATTTGCGGTTTTATTAATTTTAAATCAAAAGTAGAAAAAAAACAGATTGAATCAATGAATGAAGCTATAAAACATCGAGGCCCGGACGGAAAAGGTATTTTTATAAAAAATCATGAAAACTTTCATTTAGGATTCGGTCATGTTCGTCTTGCAATTCTTGATTTGTCGGAAAAAGGGCATCAACCGATGGGGCTGTGTTTGGGTAAAACTAACGACAAATCTTTTATTACTTATGATGACGGCAAGAAACCAGACTACCTCATAACATTTAACGGCGAAATTTATAATTTCCCGGAATTGCGTAAAGAATTGGAGAATGTCGGATATTCATTTGAAACAGGATGTGATACGGAAGTCTTGTTGAAAGGTTATGCCTATTGGGGAACCGATGTAGTCAAAAAATTGAACGGAATGTTTGCATTTGTAATCTGGGATGTTCATGTTGATTTGCTGTTCGGAGCGAGAGACCGTTTGGGGAAAAAGCCGCTGAAATATTACATTGATGACGAACGTTTTATTTTTTGCAGCGAGTTAAAAGGTATTATAACGCAAGATGTACCTCGTGAAATCGATTTAAATGCCGTAGACCAATATCTTACTTTGCAATATGTACCGGCTCCACTTACCGGATTTAAGAATATTTTCAAACTGGAGCAGGCGTCTTTTTTCACATTCAATTTAAAGAACAAAGAATTCAGAACAGAGAAATATTGGGATTTTCCTTTTGATGAAAAAAAGAATTGGAATAAAAAAGAATGGATGAAACAAATAGAGCATTGTATAGACAAAAGTGTTCAACGCAGAATGTTGACATCTGATGTTGAAGTAGGTTCATTCTTGTCCGGCGGAGTAGACAGCAGTGCGGTAGTTGCATTTGCGTCTGATTACAAGGAAAAACTTAAAACATTTACCATAAAGTTTGCAGAAAAAGATTTTGACGAAAGCGAATACGCTCAAAGTGTCGCCAAACAATACAACACAGAGCATAATAATTTTACCGTTACGGCAAAAGATATGCAAAAGGCAATAGAAGAAATTGTATATCAATACGAAGAGCCTTATGCCGATGTGTCGCAGTTGCCGACTTATATTCTGGCAAAAAAAACATCAGAGAAAGTGAAAGTCGTGCTTAACGGTGACGGCGGAGATGAAAACTTTGCCGGATATGACCGCTACCGAATACATCAGATTGCGGACAAAATGCGATGGCTTCCGTTTACAAAATTGGCTGCATGGATGTGCAAAATGCTCTCGGAAAAACTAAACAGTGCACTCTTTCATCAGGCATTTGTTTTCTTTAAAACTCTGCATGAGTCACCGGCAGTTCGTCATTACAATTATACAAGATACTTTGATACGTATACAAAAGATGATTTTTACCTTGATTCTATCAAACAACACATAAGCCGAGATCCTTTTGAAGCATTCAGAAAATATGAAAAAAAATTACCAACGGTAGAAGCCATTCAATACTTGGATTTTCATACATATTTACCGGACGATCTTATGGCAAAAGTTGATATTGCGTGCAGTGCGTTTGGATTGGAAAGTCGCAGTCCGTTGCTTGATTATGAATTGGTAGAAATGGCAGCACGAATGCCGTTGAAATACAAAATGAAAGGCAAAAAGCGTAAAAAGATTTTTAAAGAAATCTTGCAAGATCGCTATTTAAGCAAAGACATTCTCTACAGAAAAAAGAAAGGTTTCGATGTGCCGGTCAATGCGTGGTTTCGTAATGATTTAAAAGATTTTTTAAAGTCGATATTATTAGACCCGAAAGGATTGACATTGAACCTAATGAAACACAAAAAAGTAGAAAGGCTGTTAGAGGAACATTACAGCGGAAAAGACAACGGTAAAAAATTGTGGGTACTTTTGACATTAAACCTTTGGTACAAACAATATTTTATTTGATGATTGCAAGATTTATTTCACCACAGACAGACAAAAAAAGCGGAAATGTTTTAATTTCCGCTTTTTTTGTTATTTATTCTCAAGTTTGCGAGATTTAATATCAAATATTACCAGCAATACAAGAAGTGAAATTGCACCGCATACAGTATAAACATCTGCCAGATTAAAAATCGGCCATGGATTGAATAACGGATGCGGAATAAATTTAAAAATCCACATTACAAAGTCTACAACGTAACCACGGAAAATTCTGTCGATTACATTTCCCAATGCTCCCGTAACTATAACGGCAAGCGGAATAAACAAATAAGTTTCTTTAATATAAAGAAAGTAAGCAAAAATCAGTAATACACCGCCGCCTTGTAAACAAACAAGAAGAATCCATTTTGCCGTATCGCTTGTGTATTTATCGAGCCAGCGTAATATTGAAAAACCAATATCTTCGTTTGTTTCATAAACAAAATACCAGCCGCCTTTTATAACTTCTATTTCCCGGTCAAAACCGAAACGACGAATTTGTTTCCAAATTAGATGCAGTTTCTTGTCGTTTTTTTCAATCAATCGGTAGCTGCCGTCTGCTTGTTGTTCATAAGCATTTGCAATAATTTTATCTTCAGTATCCAAAGCAAGAAACTGCTTTTCGAATGCATATTGAGAAACTTCTTCCGGGATATTTCGCAATTTATTTTCTACTATAGCTTTTACTAACAAATCACTTCCGGTACAAACTATTAAACCAATTATGATTAACAGGAATTTAAATTTCCATTTTCTGTCTGCTGCAAATTCTTTCAAAGTCATTTTTTATTCTCCTTGTTTTTTCTGTCTTCTATAAATTTCAAAACCTTTGCACATTGTGTTATGTCCGGTTCAATTTTTTTCATCATTGCATCAATCTCAACAAATGTTCCGGTAATCAAATTAATTCCCCAGCCGATACCTTTGTCGATTTTTCCGGTCATAGCCATATCATCTGTAACAATTATTCCGCTAAAATTCAAATATTTATACAATATATCTTGATATTTTCTCGAAAGACTCGACGGAACATTCGGATCAATATATTTATTGATAATATGTCCGATTAACACCATTTCGGCACCGGCTTCAAGTCCTTTTTTAAACGGAATAAAATCTCTTTTACACAATTCGTCAATGTCCATATCGATTACCGGGAAATCAATATGAGAATTTACGTCGGTTTCTCCGTGTCCGGGAAAATGTTTCAATACAGAAATTATTCCTGCATCACGTTGAGCTTTTACGGTAACAGCAGTAAATTCTGCAACTTTTTCAGGCGTAGTCCCGAAAGCCCGATTGTAAATGTATGACTTTTTAGATTTTGCAATATCGCAAACAGGCCCGAATGTAATGTCGATACCGAGATCTTTTAACATTTTAGAACGTTCATAAGCGATTTTGTATGCGTAATGCTTATCTGCACGTTTACCTATGTCACAAGCTGAAATCTTACAAGTTTTATCCCATTTTATTCGTACAACGTCTCCGCCTTCTTGGTCTATTCCTATAAGCAAATCAGGATTAACTTTTTCTCGCAAATCTTTTATCAGTTTTTTAAGCTGCTTTTCGTTTTCAATATTTTTCTTAAATAAAATTATTCCGCAGACATGATGCTTCTTTAAAAAGTTTACGGTCTCGTTTGTTAATTTTGAATCGGGAATGCTTACCATAGAAAGAATTCCCTGTTGCTTTTCTAAGGGATAACCGGCTACTTCTTTGCACAATTTACCGAATTCTCTGTTCTTTTCAAAATCTTCCGTTATCGGTGAAATCTTATTCTCTTGCGGTTCAATGATTTGCGGCATTGATTTTTTACAAGAGGATAAAGCCAATATAATAAACAAAAAATATAAAAACTTACTCATCAAAATTCTTTACTCCGCCAATATCAATCTATTTAGAATCGAAAATTAATTAATAAATATTTATCTAAACTACTAATATTTTTATTGATTATTTGTTTTTGAAGTTAGATAATCCGACTCGTTTCCATAAATTATCAGGAGAGAATAATGAATCAATATGGTTTTATAAAAGTTTGTGCAGCCTCAGTTTTCGGAAAACCGGCTGATATAGATTGTAATTGTACAGAAATTATTAATACCGCAAAGAAAGCTTCGGATGACGGTTGCAGTGTGATTGTATTTCCGGAATTAAGCATTACTTCTTATACCTGCCAAGATTTGTTTCTTATGCAAAATCTGCAAAAGGCTACACTCGACGGATTGCTAAAAATCAAGCGTGAAACCAGAGATTTACCGATTGTGATAATAGTCGGGCTGCCTTTGGTAAAAGGTAATAATCTGTATAATTGTGCGGCTGTTTTGTGCAAAGGAAAGATTCTCGGAATCGTTCCAAAAAGTAACATCCCAAATCATCATGAATTCTATGAACGCCGCTGGTTTACTCCGGCAAACATCGGGTATTTTCAAACTATTACAATAGAAAAGGAAGAAATCCCTTTTTCATCAGAACTTGTATTTCAAAATGAAGATTCATCATTATTTTCATTCGGAATTGAAATCGGTGAAGATTTATGGAGCGTGATTCCTCCGTCATGTAAAATGGCAAATAACGGGGCGTTGATGTTTTTTAATTTGTCGGCAAGCGATATTACTGCGGCAAAAAATGACTATTGCTATGATTTAGTGAAAATGCAATCGGCAAAATTGTATGCCGGTTATGTTTATTGTAACGCTTCCGCTGCTGAATCTACAAGTGACATGGTTTTTGACGGGAAGTGTCTTATTTTCGAAAACGGAAAATGTTTAGCTGAAAATGAAAGTCTTGGGCTGGGCAAAACTTCCGTTATTTACGGCGAAATTGATTTGCAAAGACTTAATACCCAGAGATTGCAAAATAATAATACTTGCATGGTTGAAAATGCGGATAAATATAAAATCTCCTTTAGATTGGAAAACAAAAATTTCATACAGGAAAGAGTAGAGTATTGCCATCCGTTTATACCGGCAGATAAAAATCTTCTTGCTCGACGGTGTGAAGAAATCCTTTCTATACAAAGTGTCGCACTTGCACGCAGATTGGAAACTTTGCGTTATCCTAAAGTTGTAATAGGGCTTTCGGGCGGATTGGATTCGACTTTGGCATTACTTGTAAGTTTGCGTGCCGTGAAATTATTGGGACTTTCTCCGGAGACTGGGATTTTACCATTGACAATGCCGGGATTCGGAACTACTCAAATGACACTTGGAGCAGTAAAAGAACTATGTACAATTCTCGGTTTTTCTAATTTACGTGAAGTAGACATTAAAGATGTCTGCACTAAAATGTTTGATATGATTAACCATAATCCCCAAGATTATGATGTGACTTATGAAAACGTGCAGGCAAGAGCAAGAACTTATGTTTTGATGAGTACGGCAAATAAAGAAAACGGAATCGTAGTAGGAACGGGAGATTTATCAGAAATTGCATTAGGCTGGTCTACTTACAACGGCGACCACATGAGCATGTATAATGTAAATTGCGGAGTTCCCAAGACACTTATTCAATTTTTGATTCATTACGAAGCATTAAGACCCGGTAATGAACAAATGAAAGAAACATTGCAAAAAATAGTCGATTTCCCTATTTCCCCGGAACTTTTACCGCCGGGAGCTGACGGAAAAGAGATATTGCAAAAAACGGAAGAAAAAATCGGGCCTTATGAACTCCACGATTTTTTCCTTTATTACTTTGTACGTTTTGGTTTTACTCCGGAAAAGATTTTGTATTTGGCAACAGCAACATTTAAAGAAAAATACTCTGCGGATGAAATAAAAAAATGGCTTGTTATTTTTGTGAAACGCTTCTTTACAAGCCAATGGAAACGAGATTGTGTACCGGACGGTCCTAAAATCGGCTCTGTAGATTTGTCGCCCAGAGGTTCATGGCGTATGAGCAGTGAAAGTTCTGCCAAAGATTTTCTGAAAGGACTTGAATAACAAAGAATCAGTCTGCATGAAAAGATTGCAATAATTTTTTCTAACGGAAAACATCAAATGACTAACGTTAAACACTCCGTTCGTTCACGTTGTGAACTCACCACTGTTCCCTGAACAACAAAAACGTTTTAAATGCCGGGCTTGCCCGGCGAAAGAAGCCTTGAACCTTGCAAAGGTTTATAAAACTTTGAACCAAAGTTGCATTTTTGGGCGGATTTATTCCGCAAAACCGATTAAAACCAGAATGGTTTTATAAAGCCTCAAACCCAGCGTTAGCTTTTCTTCCTACTCAAGTTTAGCTTTATTAATAAAGAATGAATTTAACTCCCTATGTCCAGCATGTTTTTTTTTCTTTTGAAGTTATAGAAACTTTTCTTTTTTTGATTGCGAAAAAAAAGAAAAGTTTCTAACACCTTACACGTTTTGAACCCAAAACGATTTTCAAATGCCGGCATCGCCGGCGAATTGTATTTAAACCCACGTGGGTTTATAAAGTCTTGAGTTAAAGTTGCATTTTAAATGCCGGGTTTGCCCGGCGAAAGAAGCCTTGAACCTTGCAACGGTTTTAAAAAGCTTTAAACAAAGCTTTAGCCCGGTGCCGGCATTGCCGGCGAATTGCCACACGGATTGCTTCGACAAGCTCAGTAACCGAATAGACAAGTTAAGCTTGATGTTTTCTTGCGAAAACATTTCATTCGTTCTACGAACTCACCGTTGCTTACGCTCGATGTTTACTAAAGTAAACATTCCGTTCATGTACTACGTACATTCACCGTGGCTCAGTGAACGAGAGAGCAAACTCCCGATAAAGCTTGCCAAGGAATGGGGTGGTCATAGGAGGGGAAAACCTGCGGCCTTGCAAAGAGCCGGTGTTCCCCTCCTAACTTTTACCAACTTTGAACTAAAGTTGTATTTCTGGGCGGACTTGTCCGCATATAAAGCCTTAAACCCACGTGGGTTTATAAAACTTTGAACCAAAGTTGCATTTTAACGCCTGCCGAAGACAGGCAAAACGTAGAATATCCGAGCGTAAGCCCTCTACTCCACGTGGAGGAATACCCAAAATATAACCACAAACTTGACAGTTTTTTTTTTTTTTTTACATTCTCTTTG
>JAGANG010000039.1 GCA_017624275.1 Spirochaetales bacterium
CGAACCGCTATTGCAAGGATGAAAACCTTGTGTCCTAACCGTTAGACGAATTCGACATTTAAAAGAATGACCTGCAAAGGATTCGAACCTTTGACCCACGCCTTAAAAGGGCGTTGCTCTACCAACTGAGCTAGCAGGTCAGTGCGTTAATTACATGCGTATTAAAACCATTTTTTATTTCGTTTGTCAACAAAAAAATATATTTTTATTAAAAAAACGCCGGACAACCAACTTTCTTTATTAAAGGAGCTGTGATTGCCCGGCAGAAGATTTCTTTTGTTTAAATTAATTTCCTACTAACTGTGTTAAATGACGAATTTCACTGTCAAACTCTTTTGTAGTAGATTCAATTTCTTTTGACATATCAAAGTTTTCATTAGATGTTTGGCTGATAACTTCCAAGGCTCTTGCGATTTCACGACCGCCTTTATCAAGCTCTTGGGTAGCAAAAGATATTTGTTGGAATACTTTTGTTATTTCTTCAAGTTTTATAGAAACGTCATTGTATGTTTCGGCAACATCTTTGTTTAAATCTGAAGTTTTATTGATTTTTATTTTTGATTCACGTAATAAATCACCTACTTCAGAAGCTGCACGAGTAGATTTTTCCGCCAATTTTCGGATTTCTGTAGCAACGACAGCAAAACCTTTTCCGGCATCTCCGGCACGTGCGGCTTCTATCGCAGCGTTCAACGCAAGTAAGTTTGTATTTTCGGCGATTTCATTGATAGCGTCGATACTTTCAATCATTCTTTGACTGAATAAAACCAAGTCGTGCATTTCGGATGAACTGGAATGTAGTGATTTAGTACCTTTTTCTGAGTCAATTGCAACTTTTTCTATTTCACCGTAAACAAGTGTAGTATTTTTTGCAATTTCTTCGATACTGGACATCAATTCTTCTGTAGAAGACGCAATTTCTTCAATTCCTGAAGCTTGAGACTCGGAAGCTTCACTTAATTTTTCTGCGTAATCGGCATTGGAAGTACTTAATTTTTTAAGTTTTTCAGATAAATCTTTTACTCCAAAAACTATTTCTTCCATTTTTTTATTTTGTTCATTTGTTCTTTTTTCGTTTATATTGACAGTGGAAAGCAAAACTTTAATGTAATTGATTACACGTAATCCAAACAAAGCAGACATTATATAACAAGCTACACGAATTCCCAATTCTGCACGCATATTAAACAGTGTGTCTACATATTCTTGACCGTTGAATTCCATGTGAAGTACGATAAAGAAGAATAAAAAGTCGGCAATTGTTATGAATATACTTGTTATAACTAAGACTCTTTTACTCATAAATAAAACAGAGAAAAGTATTATACAAAGTCCCAACATCCAAACTTGATGATTGTATCCTAAACAAACATATGAATATAACGGAACTATTGAACCCAATGTTATAGGAATAATGTATTTTAATACTGAATGTGCTTTTTTAAAGAAGAAGAAAATTATTGTAGGGATTAAATTCATTGCAGAAAATCCTACAGTGAAAATAATGAGTTGCATTTTAAAATCATCAAATGAACGTTGTTGAACTATTTGTGAGATTAAAAAAAGCAATTCTCCCAAGACCATCGTAATCCAAACTGTAGCGATAGCGAAAATATTCAGTTTCTTATTTTCGGTGTTCATAACAGAATTTGCTTCTTGTCCGACTTGTGAAATTTCAGAGATTTTTTTAATCCCTTGATCTAATTTGCTCTTTATTTTTTCTTTTACGTTTTTTGCCATAAAAAACCACTCTTATTATAAATTTCGGAAATTACCGATGTTTTGTTCCTATCTTTAAATACTATCGGATTTCAATAAAGTTTTATTAATGCAAAATTATGGAAACACAAAAAATATTTTGATAATTCTACAAAATGGCTATTTAAAACTTTTCTCATAAAGGCTTTTGTGTTACATTGCTTTGTTTTTCAACATTTCTTTGAGAGTATAAATAGAAAATATTACAAAAAAAATTAATAATTTCACGCTTGTGTTTGTGTGAAAAAAATGAATGGAGAAAATATGTACAAAAAAATTATTATTGGAGCCGGTCTCGGCGGTTTGATTCATGGGATTTTGCATAAAATGGCTCGTCCGGATGACGAAGTCGTGATTTATGACGGAAACAGAATACCGGGCGGTTTCTGTACAGCATTCAAGAAACATACTACTTATCAAAATGAAAAAATTACTTATACGGTAAATATTCCTTTAATAACAAGTGATTTTCAGCCCGGTGATCCTTTGGCAAATTTACTTGATTATATGGGAGTAAAAAATCTTAACTGGAAAGTTATAGATAATTTGTTTGAATATTATCCTCTAAATGAAGAACCTTTTGTTTTGCGTGGAAAAGATCCAGAATCTTTGGCAAATTTGGCGTCATCTCCTAAGGAAAAAGCTAATGTTATGAAGTTCTTTTCAATGATGAAGAAATTTTATAACGATTTAATGGAAAAATGCCATTTGTTCCCTAATCCGATTGAAGCAATCGGAATGCTTTGTCGTACACCTAGTGCAATTATTCGAATTCTGACAGACGGAACTTATTTAAAAACTATAGATAAAATCGGAATTAAAACACAAACGATTCGTGAAATCTTATGTGCGGCTGAAGCTTTTTTGGGTGTAGAAGCTGATTTGGTAAGTTCTGCGGCTGAACTTTCTATGATTCAGAGTTTTTTACAAAATACATCTTTGCAGCCTACCGACGGCGATACATTCCAGACATTAAGTGATAATCTTGCCGAACGTTTTAAAGAGTTGGGCGGAAAATTAGAATTGCAGACTCGTGTTAAGAAAGTTACTTTCCAAGGTAAAAAAGCTACCGGTGTAATTATCGGAAATGAAAATATTTCAGCGGACAGCGTAGTTATTGCAACAGCTCAAGATGTTATTGCACCGTTGATAGAAGACGGAGCTTATATTTCTTCTATTAAAAAGAGATTGAAAAAAATTGAGAAGTTGCCGCCGCCGAATTCAGATTATTATTCTTATTTCCTTATTGATAAAAAAGCAATCGAAGAAAAACCTGAACTTTTGAATACTGCTTATCATATTTATAAATTGCCTGAAAACAATGAAATTGATAACTGGAAATTGCCGGTGTGGGTGCCGAACGAATTAATAAACGATAAATATTATGTACTTACAATGGTAATTACTGAAAAGGATCAGAATAAGATTGATGAATGGGTAAAATTACGTGATACAAATCTTCAAAAATACACGGAAGAAAAAGAAAAAATGGCGTGGAAGTTCATCAAAACTTTACAAGATGTAGAACCGTTATTTGTTAAATATCCTCCGTTGAAACATTTGATGACAATGAGTCCGGCATCTTATAATCCGTACGGGTCAAAATATCCGTTAAGCGGTTTGGCTCCGGTTCCGGAAAATTTCTTATTGAACAGAATGACTCCTGTTATATTGGACAATTTATTTCTTTCCGGAAATTCAAATTTCTGTTGCGGAGTTTGGGGAGCTATGGCAGGTGCATGGCAGAGTTTTGTTTGTGCATATGAAAAAGAATTTGGTATTAAAATCGGTAATCATGATATTTTGTACAAGAGTACATTAAAAAATTTACCTGCAAAAAAATAATTTAATATTGTTATTTAACAGGGCGATTCGGGTTTCCGGGTTGCCCTGTTTTTTTTAGAATAAGGAATCATTTATGGGATTTACGGAAAAAAAATTTTTATCACTTTCACCTTTAAACAGAACCAAAAAATTTGCTTTCGCACTCAGAGAATTTCTCTATGGGCGTGAGGAGTTAAAATATATTGAAGATTTATTACTTTGGTATAATGCGTGTCTGTCACCGGAAGAGCAAATAAGTTGCCCGGAAAATAAAACTCAATGGCAGATTTTGTCTCAAAAATTGTTGCAGCAAATCGGTGAAGACTATGATTATATTGACGACAAACTTTTTGACAGTGAAATTAATTGTTCCGGAAAAGGTGTGATTTTGCTGGATAATCTGCGAGCTCCTTATAATGTCGGAGGAATACTACGGTCGGCAGAAGCTTTTAATGCAGAATCAGTGGCTTTATGCGGAATTACTCCTACTCTTAACAATGCAAAAGTCAAACGAGCTTCGATGAATGTTCCGATAAAAACAGTGTATTTTGATAATTCTCTTGAAGCTGTAAAATCTTTTAAATCTAAAGGTTTTACTATTATTGCAATAGAAAAATGTTCCGGTTCAATTGATATTTCTGCTGTAAAAGAATTGCCCGATGTCGAAAAACGAGTTCTTGTTTTAGGTAATGAAGAATTTGGTGTAAGCCAAGAAATTCTCGAAGTTTCAGATTTGATTATTCATATACCTTTGACCGGTTCTAAAAATTCTTTAAATGTTTGTACTGCTGCAGGAATTGCAATGTATGCTCTTTTGAAATAAAAAAAAATACCTATTAAACAGGTTAAAAGTTTAATAGGTATTTTTTACTTTATATATAAGGAATTTTAAGCTTTACCGTAATCATCGGCAGAACCGAAGATTTTGATTTCTCCCGGTTTTAAGTCTATGTCCAGTTTTACTATGTTACCGTCAAGTCTTTCTTCCGGAGAATAGTCTTTTATATTACCTCGATTTAAAACTGCTTCTATATTTTCCAAATAAATGTGCTGTGTACTATCTATAGATTTATTTATTATGATAAGTACTTTTTGATCACTCCAATCTTTGCAGAAACAGAAAACGTTTTGCCAATTACTCTGGTCGACAATGGTAATAGGGCTTTCTTCGTGTAAAGGTAAAAATGCTTTCTTTACTTCCAAAACTCTTCGAATGTTTTCTGAAAAATCCATTCCGGTATTTTCCCAGTCTTCCGGTTTTGTTTCTACAGTATTAATTCGTTTTGTAAATGCGTATTCCAAACCTGTAGTAATCATGAAACCTTTCGAAAATAAGGCAGAAAAATAAATTCGCTGTAAGAAATGACAGATATTCTTATTACATTCAATATATAATCTGTCGGTATCATGACCTGAAGGGAAAGAAATAGATGCTGCGAATTTTCGAGACATTTCGTATTGTTCAAGACACCAGCTGTCGTTGAAATTCCACCATTTTGAAGAATTGAAAATATAATCAAAACCACTGTTTGATAATGCTTCGATTTGTACCGGAGTACAACCTAATGTTTCAGCAAGGAAAACTACTTGCGGATATTTTGCTTTTAGGTTAGCTATTAAATGATTCCAGAAAACATTCGGAATTTGGTAAGCTGCATCGCATCTAAAACCGGAAAATCCCATTGCAATAAAGTATTCACACATATCTTGAAGATATTTCCATAGAGAATCACGTTCGCTGCTGCCTTCAAGGTTAAATTGAGCTAAATCCCCCCACTCAACAAATTGACCGTTTTCCCACGCCCCCGGACGTTTTACTTCACCGTTTTCCAAGAAGTACCATTCTTTGTGCTCTTTTGTTAAAGGTGAATCGATTGCTGTGTGATTTACTACTAAATCCATAAAAACGTCGATACCTTTTTCTTTGGCTTTGGAAATAAAAAGTTTTACTTGTTCTTCCGGAGTACCGTATTCTGGCAGGAACATCATTTCATTTAGACGATAGTATTCTCTTACAGAGTAAAGACTGCCGGAAAAGCCCGGATAATGAATAGGGTTTATATAAATACTGTTAAATCCCATATTTTGAATATGGTCTAATGCGGCAATCCAATCATTAATATTTTTATAAAGTTTAGGATATAGATTGTAAACATATAATGCTTTCATATTATTTTCTTCCGCCTCCTATTAATAAAGTCAACATAGCTTTTATTGTATGCATTCTGTTTTCTGCTTCTTCGAAAACTAATGAGTTTTGAGATTCAAAAACATCTTCGGTTACTTCCATATAATGAGTACCGTTTTCATGTGATGCCGGTAAACAATGGAAGAAAACGGAATCTTTTCCGGTAGCTTCCATAAGTTTTTTATTAACTTGATATTTAGTTAATGATTCAATACGTTCTTTTATTCCCGGTTGATTTTCTTCTCCCATACTTACCCATACATCAGTATAGATGATATCAGCATCTTTTACTGCTTCATATGGATCTTCCGTTAAAACGATAGAAACATTATCTTTCATTTCATTGGCTTTCTTTATAATATTTTCTGTAGGGAAAAGATTTTTTGGAGCACCGATTGCAAAATCCATTCCCATACGAACACAGCCTAGCAATAAACTGTTTGCCATATTGTTTCGTCCGTCACCTACATACGCCATCTTTAATCCTCGGATTTTACCGAAACATTCTTTAGCAGTCATCAAATCGGCAAGTACTTGTGTAGGATGGAAGTCGTCAGTTAAACCGTTTACAACGGGAACACCGGAATATTCAGCTAGCATTTCAACTGATTTTTGTTCATATCCGCGGTATAATATTCCGTCGTACATTCGTCCTAAAACTCTGGCTGTGTCTTTTACAGATTCTTTTTTACCAAGTTGTATTGCATCTTTACCCAAGAACTCAGCATGACCGCCTTCGTCAAGGCAGGCAACACTTGTAGCACAACGTGTTCTTGTTGAAGTTTTTTCAAAAATCATTGCAATATTTTTGTCTTTTAAATAGTAATTGTGAATACCTGCACGTTTCAAACGTTTCAATTCTATAGCCCAATCGATAAAATAAGCAATTTCATCCGGTGTATATTCCATTAAAGTAAGAAGACTTTTACCAAAAAAATCAGAACGAATTTCCATAATTTTACTCCTGTAGGAAAATAATCACTTTAATCCACTTCTTATATAGTATTTTGCTCATTTTAACAAGGTAGAAAATATGAAACTTTGTTCATAATGTCTAATTTTAAATTATTTTTGTAACTTATTTCTTTGAATGGAAAACAAAATTTTTGTCTAAAAAGAATTTTATTGTGTAACCGGCAGCAAGTCCTAAGACTAATCCGAGATATTCCAATTGGAAACAAATCTTAAATGATAATTGTACACCCCAAAAAAGAAGCGTTGTAAAAACAGAAAATAAAGTATAAAGCCCGATGCCTGCGATTTCCTTTTGCTTAGTCGCATATTTCTCCTTTTTGAACACAAGGAATCGGTCTACCAAATATTTAAAAACAAATGCAACGATTGTAGCGATTGCTAATTTTAGCAAAGTTGCGATGTCGATATTTTTATAAAGTATAAAAGAAAAAAAGTTGTTATTAACAGAATAAAGGATTTTTTCTGAAACTTTTTGTACGGAAAAGTTTAGTATTGTAGAACATACGGCAAACAGTATGTATAAAAGGTATTGTCTGTTAGTTTTCATGGTGATGTTTATACTTTAAATGTTTAAATAATTCAATCAGCTACTAAACAAGTATGATTCGTTTCCGATAAGAGAAAAAAATATCAGGAAAAATCATGGAAATAAATGAAGCATTGATAATTATTTTTCTTATGGGACTTTCGGTTCCGTTGTTTTCATATCATATTTTCTTATTGGCAAAGACTGCCCGTAAAATAAATTATTACTTCGCAGTTTTTTCTATATTGTATTCTATATATATAGTTCTTTTTTCTGCAATACCGCAAAACTCATTGATCGGTACAAGTCTTTTTCAATTAATTCCGATAATAAAATTGTTCGTGATATTGGGAATAATTTATTCTTATCACGGCATTATCAGATATGGGTTTAACATAAAATTTCCTTTGGTTACGAGTATTTATTACGGCATAATCACGCTGGGGGCGTTAGGCTGGCTTTTATTTGTTATTTCTCGTTGGAATTATCCTATGCCGATTTCAAATTTAGCAATGGAAATTTGTATTCAAATATTATTGCTGAGTTTTTACGTAGTGCTGCTTTATTCAATGTTTAATAATAAAGTAGAGGGTAAAAAAGTAATCTATATTATCTTAACTTGCGTTTTGGCATTTTTTCTGATGCTTTCGATTTTAAGTTATGTTTTCCCTTATTTAGAAATGTTTCGCTATTTCTTAATTTATATTCCGATAGTTTTGTACGTATATTCTTTTTATATATTTAACAGCTTTGTTAAATACGAAAGTATTCAGGAAGAAGAATATGAAGAAGAACGTCAGGAAACTGTGGAAAAATTACTTGTAGCTCAAGAAAAATCTGATGACGGAAATAAGAGCAAATTATTAAATAATCTTGATGTTGATGAAGAAACAAAAATAAATATTCCTTTTACGGAAGAGCTTCGTAAAAAAATTGAATATTATAACAGCATAAATAAAGCAGTTCCCATGACAGGTTTGTTGCAAGAGGAAATCTTTCTTCATGCAAAACGCAGTGTCTTTGAAGATTTTATAAATTCACTTTTTACTTTTATCTACAATACAAAAAATAGTTCCCAACAGTTTAATCTAAAAATTGAATGCGGCAGGGAAAATATATTTTTATCTTGCGGAGATTTTTCTTTGTCTGTAGGGAATAAGTCCCTCAATATGGAAAAAATGCGATTAATTCAATTGAAAAAGAGTGTTGAGGAACTTGGCGGAAATTTATCGCTTATAAAAAATCAGGAAACCGGCGGGATGATTATACGGTTGAAATTTCCTTGTTTAAGTAAAGATGACGGAGAAGATACAAAAGTTATTCCGTTTAAAGAAGGCGTACCTACAGTTTTATTGGTTACTGATTCTCCGGATTCACTGTGCTTTTTCTCTAATATTTTTTATGACAAATATAATTTGGTGTCGGTTTCAACGGTTGAAGACGTGCTGGAAAAATTGTCTGAAACGGAATATTTATGCTTGATTTGTGCAATGAGTAATGATGGGGAAACTCAAGAAATTTATTATGCAATTGATAATCAGCCGGCTTTTTCTTCAGTTCCTATATTGTTACTTGTGAATGAACATCAATCGTACTTAGAATTGAAAAATTATCGTCAATTTAAAACAGTAGAGTGGGTTAATCCTGTAGAGTCTGATACTGTAATAGCCGGACTTGAAGATTTGCAAATAAAAATAGAGCAAAATCGTACCAGAAATATAGAAGCTATTGATAGCAAAATAGATTCTGCTCCGTCGCAAGATAATGTGCAAGATGTCAAAAAAAATGCAATGACTCAAAAAGAATTCGAAGAAAAAGCATTGCTGTATGGACTTACAAATAATGAAAAAGTAGTCACTGTTTTGCTGCTGAACGGACTTGAATACAGAGAAATTGCAGCTAAAACAAAAGTTTCGGTAGATAGAATTTTGACTTTGACTAACAGTATTTACCGAAAAACCGGAACGGCTTCCAAAATAGAGCTTATTGATTTGTTTTTGAAAGGAAATTAGATTTATAAAAAAAATACTTGAAATAAAAAATAAATATGATATAAAGCTCCTAACTTAATGCAAGAATAACTCAGTTGGTAGAGTGCGACCTTGCCAAGGTCGATGCCGAGGGTTCGAGTCCCTTTTCTTGCTCATTAAATCACCTTGTTTCCAAGGTGATTTTTTTTGCCCTGAAAGGTTTAACGTACACTTTTATTTATCTTGGTTTTGTTAATTAATAATAAAAGAAAGTATTTGAACATAAAAAAACGCCAGATGTTATATCTGACGTTATGTATTTGGGACAGATGGGACTCGAACCCACAACCGGAACCCCGGACTAGCACCTCAAGCTAGCGTGTCTACCAATTCCACCACCATCCCGGTAGTTTCAAAAATCAGTCGCAGTATAAAAGAATACTGCGTAAACTGTCAAGCAAAAAATCTAAATATGACGATCTTCCATTGGTATATAGTGAGCTTCTTTTGCTCCGGTATAAAGTTGGCGAGGACGTCCGATTCTTGAATTGTCATCACGCATTTCTTTCCATTGAGCAATCCAACCCGGCATTCTACCGATGGCAAACATTACAGTGAACATATTAGTCGGAATTCCCAAAAGTCTATATACAAGACCGCTGTAAAAATCAACATTCGGATAAAGTCGTCTTTCTACGAAATAATCGTCATGTAATATACGCTCTTCCAATTCAAGTGCAATCTCCAGTAATGGATCAAGCTTTTTGTTTTTTACTAATTTTTTCATACAAATATTTCGAATAATAGACGCTCTCGGATCGTAAGTTTTGTATACACGATGTCCTACACCCATTAATCGGAATGATTCATTCTTTGATTTTGCTTTTTCTAAAACATCTGTTACAGGAATTTTTTCTCGATTAATCCAATGTAACATTTCAATAACTTTTTGATTTGCTCCTCCGTGTAAAGGTCCCCATAAAGCACAAATACCGGCACAAATAGAAGCATATAAATTTACACGGCTGCTACCTACAAGTTTAACGGTAGATGTAGAACAATTTTGCTCGTGATCTGCATGAAGAATCAAAAGCACATTCAATAATTTTACGTATTCTTCATCGATTTCGTAAGGTTTTACCGGACTGGCAAACATCATATTTAAGAAATTTGCACAGTATTGCAAATCCGGACGAGGATAAACAAAAGGTTCTCCTTTAAATTTCTTGTATGAAAAAGCAGCGATTGTACGTATTGTAGAAATCAATCTTGCAATTGTAATATCCAGTGATTCTTTTTGAGTAAATTGCCCTTCAAGGTCAAAAACATCCTGATAAAAAATAGAAAGACTGTTAATCATCATTGACAAAGTAGCCATAGGATGTGCTTGCTGTGGGATATTATGGAAAAAATGAATCATGTCTTCGTGCAGTAATGAATATTCATTTAAATAACTGGAAAAAACAGATAATTCGCTTTTTGTAGGTAAATGTCCGTATATCAGAAGATAAGCTGTTTCTACAAATGTAGAATGATTTGCTAATTCTTCAATCGGAATTCCTCGGTAACGTAAAATACCCTGTTGTCCGTCAACAAATGAAATTCCACTTTTATAAGCACTTGTATTTTGATAACCCGGATCGTATGTAATCAATCCGGTTTCCGCACGTAAATTACTTATATCAAGTCCGGGATTTCCGCCGCTTCCGTGGATTATTCCCAACTTGTGTATTTGTCCGTCATAATGTAATTCCGCATTTGTACGATTTGTCATTATAAACCTCCTTAAAGTTACCAAAATGCGATTTCCACTTTTTGGGGGTACACTCTTAATATTCAAAAAATTTTTTTTAAATTGGTGTTTATTTAACTTTTTTTAATTTTAATCTTGCAATTTATAAAAATTGATGATTGAAAAATTTCTATACTTAATCATTATATAGGGCAAATTGTCAAGAAAACTTGACATATATACGAAAATAAAGTTCATATGCTTTTAGCATATTTTTTATTGATATATAAATTGATGCATAATTTTTTTTACAAAAAAGTTTAAATATGCTTTTCTTAAAATTAAAAACTTGTTATTTACTATCGTTCATTTTTGACGATTATAATAAAAGGGATTTTTAGTTTTATAACCAATCTGATTATTCACATAGGCATATATAAAATATTGAAGGATATTTAATGAATACATCTCAAAAAAACACATCAAAGCAAGCTTCTCTTGATACATCTTTTATAGACAAGCTGTTAGAATTTTTTACCGGGAAAAATAACGAAGAACGTCTGAAAGAAAAGCAATTAAAGAATATTGCTCATAATCTTTCACAAAATTCGAAATTTTTTAATACCAGAAAAATGGTTATTCAACCGGCTTTTTCTTCATTGGTATATACAATATTTCGCAATTCACAACAGATAGCGAAATATTTTGATTTAAAAAATCACCGTTCTTCTATTAAGGAATTTTTAATAGATTCAATGCTTGATAAAAAAGCAAAAGAATTAAAGGAACAATTAGAATCAGACAAAATAATAGATTACGTCAAAACATCTCAAGATCCGGCTAAAGCGATTGCGGTAGTTCAAAAGCGATTGAAACAATTTATTGCTTATTTTGATAATAAAAAAACAGCAGAAATAAATCATACTTATAATCAAATTTGCAATTTGGCATCTCTTATTTGTTACGAATGGTATTTTTTTATCAGAAAATTTGACTCTTCAATAAGTGAATCGAATCTGACTTATTCTCCGTCGTTTGCACATTTGGAAGGTAAATATGTAAGTGAAGATTTAATTGCGATTAATGATGAACTTAACGGAATAAATTTAAATGATGATTTCGAAAATGTTTATCACTATTTAGAAGAAGTTTCCCATGATAAAGGGATTTGTAATTGTTTGAAAAAAACAATTGATAATATGAAAAAGCTTAAAAGCCACGGAAGTCTGACAAAAATGATTTGTTTAATTACGGAAGATCCGTATTTTAAACCGAAATCATTTTCGACTAATGAAAAAATCCTTTCCGATTATTTGAAAAAGATTCAAGATCTTACAAAGCAAACTTTAAAAGAAGTTATTTCTCTTTTAAATAAAGATAAAGTGAACGATTTGGTTTCACAGATTTTTAATACTTCAATTATTTCTCGTATGAAAAATTATTCATCAAAAATGTCTGATTTTCTTACAAATAAGGGAGTGCCTTCTACTTTAGATTACATAGATCCGTTGAATTACATATATGCATTTTTGGTAGATATTTGTCAGAGTGAAATAAAAGACAGAATTGATGTACTTGTAATTAAAGGTGAATGGAAAACATCGGAAACTTCACGTGAATTTGTAGCTGTCTTAGATGAAATTAATAAAATGATAAGAAAAGTTATGGATTTTGATATTCGTTGCGGTGAAGAAGGTGTTTACGGCAAAGATTTGCGTCGTCATTCGGTTGTGGTGAAAGATTCGGCTACAAAAGCTTCTATCAGACGTACGGTCGATGAAATTAACGGTGAAGCTCTTGAACTTATTAATGAAACGATAGTTCTTTGTGTTGAAATAGGTAAAGCATTGAAAGCACTTATTGAAGATTATAATCTTTCGGTTCCGATATTAATTGTTAATTTTAAAAAGATAAAATGGACTTTTAATGATGATTTTAATACTGATATGGTAATGATTTATAAAAAAGTTGCTAATATGGTAAATGTTTTAAAACGTTATCTAAAAAAGAAATAGAGGTTTTATGGAAGTTTTTTCTTATACTTACGGAGATGAAATCCCGTCAGAATGTTTTGATAAAAAAGGTAATTTTATCGGGGCACCTAAAAAAGGTGACGGAATAATAAGAGTGCGGCTTGAAAAAAGCGGACGCGGCGGTAAAACCGTAACTGTAGCCGCAGGTTTTGATTCTTCTGATAATGCAAATGAATTGTGCAGTGCATTAAAAAAGAAAGCCGGTTGCGGCGGCAGCGTAAAAAACGGCAGTATTGAAATACAAGGCGACAAACGTGAACTTGTAATGCAATTTTTGAAAGAGAAAGGTTTTAAAGTAAAGTAGACATATTGATAAATAAATTAAGAGGTCTGAAGATAAACTGCAATGTTTTATTTTCAGACCTTTTTTTATTTTTTACGAAAAATATTACTTCTTTTTTTATTAAGTATTTTTTTTATATTCCGACATTTTCCATAGAAGTAGTCTATCCGGTTGAAAATCAGAAGATTGCTTTAAATCTAACAGATGGAGACCACGGATGGTACCAGAAGAAAACGGATTATTAGTAAATAAACTATCTTTGTATGGAACACTTCAAGAAATTCTGCAACAGTTGTGTAATCTTGCAGATGAGAAAAAAAGAATAATATCAAACCAAGATTGGGAAAAACTTTCAACTATTACAAATGAACAAAATGACCTTAAAGGTTCGTTATCAGTTACGGAACGCCGATTGGAACGCCTTTTAGCACGTATTGAAAATGAGGCGAATATATCAAAAGATACGGCAGAAGCAATGACGGAAAATCTTATTGCAGCAAAAAAAGAAGAAATCAAAAAATTGATTTTACAGTATCGTGATGCGGAAGCTATTAATGTAACGCTTCTTAAAGATGCACTTTATGTAGCAAAATTAAAGGCTTCAAAATTATTTAATAATGAACCGTTTGGCGGAAATACTTACAGTGTAGGAAGAAATAACAGACGTTCGGGTGCCGGAGTTCCGGTAATGTTTAGACGAACTATTTAAAAAGGAGAAGGATATGATTTCAACATTTCACGGAATAGAAATGGGTAAACGTTCACTTGTAGCTCATACTCAAGCAATGAATGTAACCGGTCAAAACTTAAATAATCTTAATACTGAAGGTTATTCGAGACAAAAAATAGAATTGCAAACTTTCTCTCCGTTGTACATTCCGGGACTCAGCAGAGAAAATACTCCGGGACAAATCGGGCAGGGAGTGGAAGTCGCTACGGTAAGAAGAATCAGAGATCAACTTGTGGATAACAGAATTATTTCATCATCAAAAGATTTTGGTTATTTTGATATGAAAAATAAATATTTGCATCAAATGCAATTGGTATATGCAGAACCCAGCGTTTATAACGATCCGATGATGTACAATACTTTGCGACGTGGATTTGATGAATTTATGAATGCATGGAGCGATGTTGCAAACAATCCGGAAGAAAAATCTGCACGTACTGTATTGGTAGAAAAAGCAAATATTCTTACAAACAGTGTACAACATCATTTTCAACAAATGACAGATATTCGCAATAACGTGAATATGGAAATTGAAGAAAAGGTAAAAGAAGTTAACGACCTTGCAATGAAAATTGCGAATTTGAATGACAGAATTTTACGAAGCGAAGCTGTAGGGGACAACCCGAATGATTTATATGACAAGCGGGATTTATTTATCGACAGATTGTCTAAGATTGCCGATGTCAATGTTTCTCGTGAAGATTCAAATGAGTTAGTTTTATATATAGGTTCAAAAATGCTTGTTCAAGGCGGTGAATATGAGCAACTCAGAATGATTCCGGATTCTGCAAACTGTGGATATAACGATATTTACTGGGCTGACGGTGAAATGGTACAATTTCGCGGTGGCGAATTAGCCGGACTTGTAGATTTACGAGATGTGGATTTGTATGAAGAGCAAAAGAAGATTAATTCATTCGCCGTAAATGTGACTGATTTAGTAAACGAGATTCATCGTGACGGATTCGGACTAAACGGAACTACGGGAAATTCTTTCTTTATCGAATATCCTTATACTACAGATGCCAGTGGGAATTTTGATGCAGACCGTGACGGGGCTGATGATTCTACATATTTATTCAAAATCAGCGGAACAAATAAAGTTGAATTAACAGATAAAATAGGCATTCGCGGTGAAATGAATATTAACGGTGTAAATATTGAATATACCGAAACAGATACATTGCAAAATGTAATTAACAAAATTAATGAAGCCGGTGCCGGTGTAAATGCGTTTGTGAATGCACAAGGCAAACTCTCATTAAAAGCTGATTATTTTACAGACGGAGAAACTCCGGACTTTGTTTTACGCCATGTAGAAGACAGCGGAATGTTTCTTACCGGTTATGCAGGTATTTTACAGCAATCAGGAGCCGACGGAGCGTTTGATTCTTCTAATGTAGGTGAAGTAGCAAAACTCAGAGCCGACAGCGTATGGTCAATCGCACCGCTTACAGATCCGGCTGTTTATATGGCAGTAGACAGTAAAATTAAAAAAGATGTGAATTATATTGCGGCTGCCGGCGGTGTGGACACTACCGGTGACGGTATAAAAAATATTTCAAACGGTTCAGGGGATTCTTCTAATGCATTAAGAATCAGCAGTTTGAAAGAAAATCACGTAATGGTTGGAATGTCTATGACATTTTCACAATATTTTGAAAATCTTGTTGCAGATGTAGGTTCACGAGCCAGAGAAGCAGAAAGCGGTTTTAAAGTACAAGAGACAATGATGAATAACTTGGAAAATTTACGAAAATCCGTAAGTGCGGTAAATTTGGATGAAGAATTTGCCAACTTGATAAAGTTTCAACATGGCTATAATGCAACTGCAAAATTTGTTTCGGAAATGGACAAAATGTTGGAAACACTGATAGCTAAGATTTAATAATGAAAGGATTCGACAAAATTAAATCTATTGCTATGCAGTTCCGAATATAAACCCAAATATTAAAATCCGGTGAATGGAGGCACAGATTATGAGTATTTACAGAATAGGAACTAATACAACAAACGAAAACAGTATGTATCACTTGACTACTCGTGAATATATGATGGACAAAGTGAACAATCAGATTAGTACCGGCAAAAAACACCGGTTACCGAGTGAAAGTCCGGTAGATGTGACACAGGCAATGACTTTTCACAGCAAAATGTTCAAAATTGAACAATTGGAACGTAATATAAATGACCTTGCAAGTGAAAGAATGTTGGCTGAATCGAAAATGTCTTCGACTATCGATATGTTGCAACGTGTAAGAGAACTTGCCGTACAAGGTGCAAACGGTATTTACAATGAAGAAAACCGCTTGGCTATGTCGCAGGAAGTGGATCAAGTTTTGAGAAATTTAATTTTGGAAGCTAATTCCAAATACAAAGGAAATTATTTATTCAGTGGTCACCAAAAATATACAAAACCGTTTGAAGTCATAGAAGGTGCCGTAAAAGGTGCGGACTCTGCAATGATTACAGAAGTTCACTATCTGGGCGACAGCGGTAAACATTTGCGTGAAATCGATTTTAATGAATATGCATCGGCTGTTCCTGCGGGAAGTGAGTTGTTTTGGGCTGAACAATTTGAAGTTCACTCAAAAGTTAATACGGCAGATTTTCGCTTGGAAGAAGATGCAGCTATTATGATTGACGGCGTGCGTATAGATTTCCAAAGCGGCGATAACGTTTATGCTATTATGGATAAAATTAATAAAAGTGACGCTGCGGTAAATGCTTCTGTGGATATTACAGACGGTGGTTTGATTATCAAATCTGCACATCCTCACAGAATTGAAATGGCAGATATTGAAGGCGGACGTTTACTTCAGAATCTCGGAGTTATCGAAGAAGGATTTCCTTTCGGTCCTAACAATTACAGCAAAGATGCTGATGTTTTCGGCGGAAGTATTTTTGATGTATTAATCGGACTTCGTGACGCAATGATTCAAAATAATCCCGAAGATATCGGCGGACGTTATTTAGGTGCATTGGATGAAGCCGTAAATAATATTACTTTCCATCAGGCAAAAACAGGTGCATTGCAAAATCGTCTTGATTATTTGTCTGAACGTTTAGGTGATGATAAGGCTGCATATACGGAAACAATGTCAAAACTTGAAGATGTTGATATGGCCAAAGCTTTGACTGATTTATCTGCATTAGATTTTGCACATAAAGCTGCATTGTCCAGTTTGGCAAAAATTACGAAAACATCTTTGATGGATTTCTTGCGATAGTTTATGGAGATTTTAACAGAGGTTTTTGGGAAAATAGAAATTTCGGAAGAGCAGTTCGTATTTTTTGAAAATGGTTTATCTAAAGTTACGACTGTTCGTGATTATGTGTTATTGCCTGTAAGTGAAGACAAAATATTATATTGCTTGCAGGCAAGAGATTATCCTGAAATTTCTTTTTTCCTGATAGATCCGTTTGTTGTAAGAAAAGATTTTCGATTGCAAATTGAGCCTGAAAAATTGCAAGCAATGGGATGCAACGATGATATTTTACCGGATGAAGTAATTGTTCTTTGTCCTTTTATAAAGGGTAATGAACCGGGAGAATTCAGCGTTGATTTTTATTCGCCGATTTTGATTAATCGAGTAATGCGACAAGGTTTGCAAGCGGTAAATGAATGGAAAATTACAGAGTAAATAAAATTGCATGATATTAGAAATATTATGAGGTAAAAAAATAAATGAAAGTTCAAACAAGAGTCTTTGGAGAAATTGAAATTTCAGAAAACCAGAAAATATTTATAGAAGAAGGTTTGTTTGGTTTGGAGGATATTCAAGAATATATCCTTTTGAATAGTAATGAAGACAGTCCGTTTTATTGGTTGCAAGCTATGAATATACCGGAGATAGCTTTTCTTCTTGTAGATCCTACTTTAGTAGTAAAAGATTATAAATTATCGGTAGTTGAAGGTGATTTGGAATCGATAGGACTCAAAGAAAGTGATGATTATTTGTTGTTCAGTATTGTTAATTTGAATAATGATCCGTCTAAGACGACAGTAAATCTTTTGGGACCGTTGGTAATTAACAATAAAAATCATAAAGCTAAACAAGTAATCAGTACAAATGAACAATATTCAGTTCGTCAACCTCTTCATTCGGAAAAGGAGGGGGCATGCTGATTTTAGCAAGAAAGGAAAATGAAGCAATCGTAATCGGCGATAATATCGAAGTTACGATTGTAAGCATTAAGGGAGATTACGTAAAAATAGGAATTAATGCTCCCGAGAATGTGAAAGTATTCCGGAAAGAAATTTTTACGGATATACAAGATGCAAACCGGGAATCTGTTGTTAATCCGGATGCAGTAAAAAACTTAGGTCATTTGTTAAAAAAGAAATAAAGAATTTAAAATGTACTTCTTAAAGTTGAATGAATACGATTTGGCTTTGGGAAGTACATTTTTTATTTACTTACTGCTTTTCTCAATTCTCATATTTATTTAAAAAATATTTTAATGCTGTTCATGATTTACAACTACCTTGACAAAATGGTATAAAAGGACTGTTTAGGCATATTATTTCTAATCAGACAATTTGGAGGTAGTTATGATAGATTTTGAACAGTGGGATGGTTTCCGCAAAGACGGCTGGAATGTTCGTGTAGATGTAAGAAATTTTATACAGAAAAATTTTATGGAGTACGAAGGTGACGAAAGTTTTCTTTGTGGACCGACAGAAAAAACAACTACTATTTGGAATAAACTTTTAGATTTAATGAAAGAGGAAAGAAAGAAAGGAATTCTTGATGTTGAAACAACGCTTCCTTCTTCTATTACTTCTCATAGTGCAGGTTATATAGATAAAGAAAATGAAGTTATCGTAGGATTGCAAACAGATAAACCTCTAAAGCGTGGTATTTATCCTAGAGGCGGTTTGAGAATGGTAAAAACCGCTCTTGAAGCTTTTGGGTATTATCTTGATCCTATTACGGAAATGATTTTTACTCAGCACAGAAAAACTCATAATGACGGAGTTTTTGATTGTTATACAGAAGAAATGCGTGCTGCTAGAAGTGCTGCTCTTTTGACCGGTTTACCGGATGCATACGGACGTGGACGTATTATCGGTGATTATCGTCGTGTAGCCTTGTATGGTGTAGATTGGTTGATAAGAGATAAAAAAGAGCAAAAGCGTTTATTAAATGTTCCTGTAATGACAGATGAAATCATTCGTCAGCGTGAAGAAATTGAAATGCAAATTGATTCATTGGAAGAATTAAAAATAATGGCGTCTTCTTATGGTTTCGATATCAGCAAACCAGCCGGAAATGCAAAAGAAGCATTCCAATGGGTTTATTTTGCTTATCTTGCAGCAGTAAAAGAACAAGACGGTGCTGCGATGTCATTAGGACGTGTATCTACATTCCTTGATATTTATACAGAAAGAGATTTAAGAAACGGCGTATTAACAGAAGAAGAAGTTCAGGAATTAGTTGACCAATTTGTAATAAAATTAAGAATTGTACGATTCCTTCGAACTCCTGAATACAATGCTTTGTTCTCCGGCGATCCGACTTGGGTAACAGAATCAATCGGCGGAATGTCTTTTGACGGACGTTCTCTTGTAACAAAAAATAGTTTCCGTTTCCTTCATACATTAAGAAATTTAGGTCCGGCACCGGAACCGAATTTAACAGTTTTGTGGTCTGAGCGTTTGCCTAGAAAATTTAAAACATTTTGTACAAAAACATCTATTGATACGTCTGCTATTCAATATGAAAGTGACGATTTAATGCGTCAATATTACGGAGATGATTACGCAATAGCTTGTTGTGTATCGGCAATGCGTGTCGGAAAACAAATGCAGTTCTTCGGTGCCAGAGCGAATCTTGCAAAAGCTTTGCTTTATACAATCAACGGCGGTATTGATGAGCGTACAAAAAAACAAGTAGGGCCGAAAGTTGAGCCGATTCGTGATGAATATCTTGATTTTGATACCGTAATGGAAAAATACGACAATATGCTTGAATGGCTTGCCGGATTGTATATCAGAACATTGAATGTTATTCATTACAATCATGATAAATATGCATACGAATCATTGCAAATGGCTTTGCATGATAAAGAAATAGTAAGAACTATGGCTACGGGAATCGCCGGGTTGTCTGTAGTTGCCGATTCTTTATCAGCTATCAAATATGCAAAAGTAAAAGTTATTCGTGATGAAGACGGAATTGCAATTGACTACCAAACAGAAGGGGATTTCCCTAAATATGGTAATAATGATGATCGTGTAGACTTGATTGCATACGATGTTGTAGAGCGTTTTATGAACAAATTACGTAAACAATCAACATACAGAGATTCTACACCGACAACATCTATTCTTACTATTACGTCTAATGTTGTTTACGGTAAAAAAACCGGAGCTACACCGGACGGAAGAAGAGCCGGAGAAGCTTTTGCTCCCGGAGCTAATCCAATGCACGGTCGAGACAAACTCGGAGCTGCGGCTTCATTATTTTCTGTTGCGAAACTTCCTTATTGTCATGCACAAGACGGTATTTCAAATACATTCTCTATTGTTCCTGATGCGTTGGGTGCTTCTGAAGAGGAAAAAGTAAATAACTTGGCTTCATTGCTTGATGCATACTTCAATCAAGGAGCTCATCATTTAAATGTAAATGTATTTAATAGAGAGACTTTGATTGATGCAATGGAACATCCTGAAAAATATCCGCAACTTACCGTAAGAGTTTCCGGTTATGCAGTTAATTTTATAAAATTGACTCCGGAACAACAACGTGAAGTAATCAGCAGAACTTTCCATGAGCAATATTAATATGGTGAAAGGGAAGATTCATTCTTATCATACATTGACAGCCATTGACGGACCGGGATTGCGTTTCTTGTTGTTCCTTCAAGGCTGTCCTTTGCGTTGTATGTATTGTCACAATCCCGATTCTTGGAAACAAGAAGATTTTCAAGAAGAACGTACTGCAGAAGAGATTTTGGAGATGTTTGATAAATATCGAAAAATTTGCAGCGGCGGGATTACGATTTCCGGCGGTGAACCGTTAATGCAAAAAGATTTTCTTTCGAAACTTGTACATTTGTTTTCGAAAGAAAATATTCACACTGCGATTGACACTGCCGGTTCTATTCCGTTGAATGACTCTATGCAGCTTATAGAAGATACAAGTCTTTTTATTTTAGATATAAAACATAGTAATCCGCAAAAATATCACGAACTTACCGGCGGAGATTTAAATATTACATTAGCGAATGCAAAATTACTTTCTGATATGGGAAAGAAAATGTGGATTCGCTATGTTTTGGTGCCGGGAATTACTGATAATACAGAAGATATTAAAAAAGAAGCTGAGATTATTGCGGAATTAAACGGCGTGGAAAAAGTAGTTGTTCTTCCGTATTCTACACTTGGGCGTGAAAAATGGAAGAAGCTAAATTATACATATCAATTGGAAAATACAGAACCGCCGTCAAAAGAACTTTTGAAATCAGCAAAAGAAATATTTAAGAATGCAGGATTACCTGTTTCGTCAGGAAACAGTTAGATGAAAGAAATAATAACTGATTCTTGCACTGTTCTTACTGAAAAAAAATCAAAGTTTATCACCAGACTATATAAAATCTCATCAGTACAGCAAGTCGATGAGATTTTAAAGGAAATAAGAGCTTTAGAAAAAGGAGCTACACACAACTGTTATGCATGGCGATTGGCAGAAAAACAAAGTGTTGCAGAAGGCAGAAGTGATGACGGAGAGCCGTCGGGGACAGCCGGTCAGCCGATGCTTTCGGCTTTGTCCGGTGAAGATGTAGTAAATGTACTTGCTATAGTGACCCGATATTTCGGCGGAATAAAACTCGGAACCGGCGGACTCGTCCGAATTTACAGCAAATGTGTAAAAGAAGCGTTAAAAGACAGCGGAACTCAGCCGTTTATTATTCGTGAGTATTTTGAATACTCATTTCATATTTCAAAAACATCGCATATTCAATATATTCTTGATAAACTTTCTCTTTCACCGGTCGAGCGTGATTTCTCAGATTCATTACATCCGGTTTATCATTTCGTCTTTTCCGAAGAAGAAAAAATAAAATTCCTGAATGAAGCAGAAAAAATCTAAATTTTTGGTCAGATATCAAAATTAATTAATGACAAATATTTTCTTATAAAAGAATTTTTAGATAGCTTTAATTTTTTCTGATTGTGTAAATTTAAAATTATATATATTCAAATATAGAATAAAAGAATTGGTAATCCGAAAAATGTTTTTTATATTTAAGCATTATAAGCGGAGGTTTTTAATGCTAAACAGAAAGTTAATAACATTGATGAATGAACAGATGAATAAAGAATTTTATTCTGCTTATTTGTACTTAGATTTCGCTAACGTTTATGAATCGAAAGGACTTTTAGGATTTGCGAATTGGCACAAGATTCAAGCTCGTGAAGAACAAGATCACGCAATGTTGTTTTATCAATATTTGCACAATAATAATGCTGAAGTAAAATTAATGACAATTGAATCTCCGGATGTAAGAAACGCAGAAGCGATTAACGGAACAAATATTAAAGGTGAAAAACTTCAAGATTTGCTTAGAGCAAGTTTGAAACACGAAGAATATATTACTTCATTAATCAACAATATTTATTCTGTAGCTCAAGAATTGAAAGATTATAAGACAATGCAATTTTTAGATTGGTTTGTAAAAGAACAAGGCGAAGAGGAAAATAACTTTCAGAATTTACTTGTTAAAGCTCAATTGTTTTGTGATGACAGTAAAGGGCTTTATTTGTTGGATAGTGAATTGGCTGCAAGGACTTATACTGCCGCAACTTTGACTGTTTAAGTCATTTTAAAGAAGTAGATAAATTAGTTTTATCATTTTTTATACCCTACACGCTTGTAGAAATACGGCGTGTTTTTTTATTTATGAATGATAATACTTTAATTATTAGAATAAAAAAAGAACTTATTGTAATAGCATCAATAAGTTCTTTAAGAAAGATAAATAGATTCTGATTCAAGTATTAAAATATCAACTTTTGGACAGGGATAAAAAATTACAGAATTCTTTTTAATATACTTTTTATAAATTCTTTATTTTGACTTGTAATAAAAGCGATAGATTTAAATCTTAAATGAAAAAAGTATTTTAATTGATAATTAATGTATTTTAACCATTTAAAATCATCAAAAAAATAATTTGTAGGTTTTTTTATTGTTGCAATTTTATCATTATAAATATCATAAAAAACATTTTTCCATTGTTTTATAATTGTATCTGGTAAGAATTCAAGGAATCCGTCTTTTAAGCCATTTTGTCCGTATTCAGTATTTTTTAAATTATCAGTCAATAATTTTACTATTGCATTTTTAAGTTCTCTTTCATTTTTTATTAAAATACCGTCAATATTATTTCTTACTGTATCAAGTAGACCATAACCTTTGTACGTGACTACAGGAATTGCGTATGTTTTATATTCAACCGCAGATAAACAAAAAGTTTCACTTTTTCCGGTAGGATTAGCAACTCCAACTTTTGTTTTTTCTATTAGTTCTTCTTTTTCATTACCGAGACTTCCCAAAAAAGTGACAGATTCTAAAAGTTTTCCATTTTTATCATTTAGATAATTTAGAATTTTTTTCTCATATTTTGCTTCTGCTATACCGTAATGTCCCAAAACTGCATTTTTATTATAAAGTCGACCGTCCCCAATAACTTGTAATTTTGCATTGGGAACTTTTTTTAAAATCTTTTTCCATACTTTTGCTAATTTATGAAACCCCTTGGTTGGAATTAAAGCTCCTACATAAGTAACAATAGGTTCTTTATTTTGTGGAGGTATATATTTATGTTGTTTGATGTTTAGCATATTATAAATATAATCAGCTTTTTTTATAAGTTCGTCATCAATATAGCAATCATAATGTTGTTTACTGACAAAAATTACTCTTTTTATCATGCTACATTTTTGTAATGATTTTATAACTTTATATGAAATGTAGTTGTGTACCCATGCAATTGATTTTAATTTTTGATGTTCCAGTTCATTGTAAAAATCATTATCCTTATTTTTTGGAATAAAAATAAAAATATCAATTTTATCTTCAATTGCTTTTTTAAGTGCAGTTAAATCAGAATCAACCGAAGAGGCATATTTATTATGAACGATTGCTCCTTTAGTATACAATCTACAGTTGTATTCACCGTCACCTAATAAATAATAAAATAATTGTAATAGTAAATATTCACTACCACCGATTCCGGGATTCCCATTCTTAATAATATCAATATTTGTAATATCAATTTTACTTTCAAGTAGTATTCCGATATTTTGCATTGATTATCTCCTATCCTTTTAAAGTACGCATTGCATTCAAAATCGCAATTACAGAAACGCCGACATCGGCAAAAACAGCCAGCCACATTCCGGCAAATCCTAATGTTCCTAAAATTAAGATTAACATTTTAATTCCTAATGCGAAAACAATATTTTCACGAACAATCATCATAGTTTTACGAGCAATTTTTATGGCAGTAGGTAATTTTGAAAGTTTATCTTCCATTAACACAATGTCGGCTGCTTCTATAGCGGCATCACTGCCGAGTCCGCCCATTGCTATTGCCACATCTGCACGTGCTAAAACCGGTGCGTCGTTTATTCCGTCTCCGATAAATACTAACGGAGCGTTACCTTCAGATTCAAGGCGTTCTATACATTCAACTTTATGTTCCGGAAGCAATTGGGTAAATGCTTCGTCGATTTTTAGTATTTCAGCTACGTTTTCTCCGCTTTCTCGTTTATCTCCGGTGAGCATTACAGTTTTTCTGATTCCCAGTTGTGATAATTTTTTTATTGTAGATGCAGAATCTTCTCTGATTTCATCGGAAATAAGAATGTATCCTGCGTATTCTCCGTCGATTGCTATATGAACTTCAGTTCCGGAATGGGAAATATTGTCGCAAATTATATTAAATTGTTCCATAAGTCGCTTATTTCCGGCATAAATTTCTTTTTGGTCGACAACAGCATGTACTCCGTGTCCTGCAAGTTCTTCAAATTTGGTAATTCTTTTTTCATCAATCTTTTTAGCGTATTTCCCTTTAATTGACTGTGAAATAGGGTGATTGCTGAACCATTGTACCGCAGCCGCAATTTCTAATAATTCTTCTTCCAGTAAATTATTTGATTTTATATCGGAAATAACAAATTGACCTTTTGTAAGAGTACCTGTTTTGTCAAAAACGACAGTTTTACATTGTGAAAGTTTTTCAAGATATTCGGCACCTTTTATTAAAATACCTTTTCTCGAAGCTCCTCCTATACCGCCGAAAAATGATAACGGAACTGAAATTACCAAAGCACAAGGGCATGAAATTATTAAAAATACAAGTGAACGATGTAACCATTCTTGCCAAATTCCAAATAATAACGGAGGAAAAACAGCAAGACATACAGCCGCAATTACTACAATCGGAGTGTAATAACGAGCAAAACGTGTAATAAATTTTTCACTTTTAGCTTTATTTTCAGAAGATTTTTCTACCAAGTTAAGTATTCTGACTACAGAAGAATCAGTAAAAAGCTTAGTTGTACGTATTCTCAATACGCCGTTGATATTAACGCAACCGGCAACGACTTCACAACCTTCTTCTACATCTTGCGGTAACGATTCTCCGGTAAGTGCAGCGGTATTCAGGGAAGATTTTCCGGAAATTATAATACCGTCCAGTGGGATTCGTTCTCCCGGGCGAATAATAATTTCTTCACCGACATTGACATCTTCCGGATTTGTTTCAATTATTTTTTCACCACGGCAAACATTTGCTTTGTCCGGTCTGATATCCATCAATTCGGAAATAGATTTTCGGCTTTTATCTACGGCTGCATCTTGGAAAGCTTCTCCGATTTGGTAAAAAAGCATAACTGCAATAGCTTCAGGATATTCACCGATAAAAAAAGCTCCAACGGTTGCGATTGTCATTAAAAAGTTTTCATCAAAAAATTGACCTTTGAAAATATTGCGAATTGCTCGCAATAAAACATCGTAGCCGATTGCGAAATAAGCAATTAGTGCGAAAATAAGTTTTAATTCATTTTTAACCGGTAAGAAATAAAAAGCTCCGAAAATTATACAAATTGCAATTCTGGAAAGAAAAGGGATTTTAGAATTACTGTGGTGTTGGTGATGTGAAAATTCAGGAATTACTATTTCGCAATCCGGTTCTATAGAATGACAAGTTTTTATAACTTTACGGATAGTTTTTTCCCAATTTTTATCATCAATGTCTATTGTTATTTTTTTTGCCATAAAATTAATTTGGGCATTATTTACTTCCGGAATTTTTGTTATTGCAACGGCAACTTTTCCGGCACAAACTGCACAGTCTAAATTATTAATTTCATAAGTTTTTATCATATTTTAATCTCCGTTTTTAGAAAAACAAAAAATAGCGTTTAGTTTCAGATTTGTATTTACGATATTCATCACCGAATTTTTCAATAAGGCTTTTTTCTTCTTCCAATATTTGCAAATGAAACATTGTGACTACAAAACATATTGCAATCGCATGGATTATTCCGGGAAGAATCAATAGGATTCCGACATAAAATAAATCAAATCCTAAAAATGCAGGATTTCTGCTTATACGGTAGATTCCGTGTTTTATAAAATTTGTTGATTCTCCGGCTGCTATTCCGGCACGCCAACTTTTCCCCATTGTCAACATTGCTGCGATAAAGCAAATTGTTCCGCATATTGAAATTGCCATTCCGATATTTTGTAAGTAATTCGGCGATTCTGTTTGCAGCGGTAATAATAAGAATGCTGAACCTAATTGTATCGGGACAATAAAAAAAGTTACGCTTTTTAATACTTGCTCGATTATTTTAGTTTTACCGGATTTATCACCGAATCCCATTTGATTTACTTTGATTCCTTTCAAAGTAAGAACTAAAGCTTTGAGGAAATATGCGATGTAAAATGTTGCAATAATAGCTAATGAAAATATTTGATAAAATTTCATGTCGTACTTCCTTATTCTTCAATATGTTCCAATCCTTGAGAAAGGATAGTTTTTACATGGGAATCCGCCAAAGAGTAAAAAACATTTTTACCGTCACGTCGTGCTTTTATTAAATTGACTTCTCGTAAAAAACGTAATTGATGTGAGACGGCGGATTTTGTCATATTTAAAACTACTGCAATATCGCAAACGCAAAGTTCGCCGCTGCTTAATGCTTGAAGAATTTTTATTCTGGTTTTGTCACCGAAAACTTTGAAGAAATCTGCAAGTTTGCTCACGGTTGATTCTTCAATCATTGCATTAAGTGCTTGTTGTACGGATTCTTCATGAATTACATCACAATCGCAACTTAAATTGTTTTTATAATTTTCATTTCCCATCAATGACCTCCTAATTAATAGTTGAATAAGTATTCAATTAATACGTTTATAGTTGATTACTTATTCAATTGTCAAGAGGAAAAAATTATTTTTTGGAAAAATCGAACTGGTTGATGTAATTTTTCAGATATTCAAGGTAGCGTTTACCTATTTTACTCAACGGTCTGTTTGTTTGAATAATATAACCGATTTCCATAATTTCATTACTTTCAAGTGGAATTGCTACAATGTCTGTCCCGTTTAGGTCGCTGCTTAAAATCCCGGACGAAATGGTATAACCGTCAAGACCGATTATCAGGTTGAAAAGGGTAGCTCTGTCTGTGACTATAATATTTTTATTTGTTTCCTCGGTTATGTGCGGTTCTTCTGCGTAATAAAAAGAATTGTCAGCACCTTGTTCAAAAGTCAATCTGGGAAACTTTTTTAAGTCATTAAGAGTTACGCAGACTTTTTTTGCAAGGGGATTTGTGCGGCTTATAAAAACGTGCGGCTTTGCAGTAAACAAAGGTGTGAATTTTAAATCTGCGTTTTGTATAATGCGTG
Source organism: Spirochaetales bacterium (assembly GCA_017624275.1). Lineage (GTDB taxonomy): Bacteria > Spirochaetota > GWE2-31-10 > GWE2-31-10 > GWE2-31-10 > RGIG8597. The sequence goes on from JAGANG010000039.1 coordinate 27,951, forward strand.
AAATAATTTCTCGATTGAAATTGCTTAGAAACAAAATTCCGAGTTCACTTTTGTAAGTTCGTACATCTTCTATAATGTCAAAAGTTCTTGATTCTCGCAGTGTAAACTCGTAATTACTTTTTTCGTGCTTTTTTACAAGTACTACGAATGCATTTACTACAAATGCATAATGTTGAGCTGAAATGGAAAAAACACGGCGAATGGGTTCTTTTTTCTTGTATTGCTGTTCCAGCAGTCGTACTTGTTCCATTATCTGCCGTGCATAAGACAAAAATCTTAAGCCGTCTTTTGAAAGGTAGACTCCTCGATTGTTCCGGTAAAATATTGTAATTCCCATTTCAGATTCCAAATCGGCTACGGCTTTGGATAAACTCGGTTGGGTTATAAAAAGTTTTTGTGCGGCACTTGTTATAGAACCGCATTCCGCAATGGTAATAATGTATTTTAATTGTTGAAATGTCATTTCGTGATTATGCAGCCTGTATTTGGAATCTTGATATATGAAAATAGAATACTAATCTTTTATTAAAAAGATTTGATATTCACTGATTTTTTTCAAAGGCTTCATAATGTTTTTAAAATATTCCGGTAATAAAAATTTCAAGTCCGATTAAAATTAAGATTGTTCCGCCTAAGATTGCGGCTTTGTTTGAAAATTTTGTGCCGACTTTTTTTCCGATTGCAAGTCCGGTCATACAGATAAAAAATGTGACTACGGCGATAATTGCAGCACAAACCAAAGCCATTATCAAACCATATTCGGCAATGGTGAATCCTACGGATAATGCGTCAATAGATGTGGCAATTCCTTGCACTAAAAGAACGGTTATTCCTACAGAAGTTGTTTGAATGTCTGGTTCATCGTTTTTTATTCCTTCAATCAGCATTTTTCCGCCGATGAATCCTAAAAGTCCCAATGCTATCCATGGAATAAATTTTTCGAATTCTTTAAAATATTGAAGTACGGTGTGTATACATGTCCAGCCAATCATGGGCATTAATGCTTGAAAAAATGCGAATATTCCGGCAATAAAGCACATTCTGTTAATTTTCATATTGGATTCATTTAATCCGTTTGCTAATGATACGGAAAATGCGTCCATTGCAAGTCCCAGTCCCAATAAAATGCTGTTGGAAAAAAATAACAAATTCCATTCCATTTTAAATTCTCCTTTTCTTCAAATAAAAAAAGCTCGTATACAGCTTTTAGCTACATCCGAGCCTTAAAAAAATAAAACTCAAGTATAGCAAAAAAAATAAAGCTATACATGAGTCTCGCAATTTAAAATAAGCCAGACCGAAAGGTCAGTATGTTGACTTACTACGTTTTATACGCCTGCTACTCCCTCATGGGATATGTTTTGCATAGACTTATCATCAATGCTGTTTATTGTCAATAATAATTAAAAGTACAAGGACTTTATCTTAAATCTATTTTATAGTTTAACCCAGTTGTGAAAACCGCCGGACGAACAATTTACCGTCCCGGGAAAAGACTTTGTTTGCAATGTCATCGCACATTTTCTGCATTGGTAGTTTACAAAACCAAATTCTCCCAACTTGTTCCAATTGTGAAAGCCACCAGATGGGCAATTTGTAGTTCTAGGATATGAATCTTTTTTTATCAGTAAATTGCATTTTTTGCATTGGTACCAATAAATATTTGCCATTACAATATGCTCCGTGTTTTTATAAAAAAAAGTCATTAAGCAAATAGCCTAATGACTTTTCATTTTTTAATAAATTCTAAATTAAGAATTAGCTTTTGCAAAATCTTTCATGAAAGCTGCAAGTTTTTCGCAACCTTCAACCGGCATTGCATTATAAGTAGAAGCACGCATTCCACCTACAGAACGATGTCCTTTAAGACCATACAATCCTGCAGCTTTTGCTTCTTCAATAAATTTCTTGCTCAAAGTTCCTTCTGCATCATCTTTTCCTAATGTAAAAGTGATGTTCATAAGAGAACGAGAATCTTTTTGAGCGTGACCTTTGTAAAAACCGTTAGAAGAATCAATAACATCATAAACCAAAGCAGCTTTCTTTTGGTTTCTTTCAGCCATTTTTTCAAGTCCGCCGATTGTGTTTTTTACCCAATCCATTACAAGATTTACCATGTAAATACTCCATGTAGGAGGAGTATTGTACAATGAATTGTTTTCAGCAAAAGTAGAATAACGTAACATTGTAGGGATTTTATCGTTTTCTCTTTCGTAAAGATCTTTACGAACGATTGCAACAGTTACACCAGAAGGTCCGATATTTTTTTGAGCACCGGCAAAAAGTACACCGATATTTTTCCAGTCTACAGGTTTTGACAATGCATCAGAAGAAGCATCAATTACTAAAGGAATTCCGTTTGTTTCAGGTAATTTGTGATACTCTGTTCCGAAAATTGTGTTGTTTGCAGTGATATAAACATAGTCAATATCGCCTGTATCTTTGATTTCAGGAATTTCAGGAATTCTGTCAAAGTTAGTGTCTTCAGAAGTTGCGATAACTTCGATATTTTTTCCTTGAATTTTAGCTTCTTTTATAGCTTTTTTAGACCAAGTACCGCTGTTTACATACAAAGCTTTTTTACCGTCTCTCAAGAAACACATAGGAATCATAGCAAATTGCAATGAAGCTCCGCCTTGGATAAACAAAACGTCAAAGTTTTCAGGAATGTTGTAAAGTTCTTTTATCAATGCAATTGCACCGTTGTGAACTGCTTCATATTCTTTACCACGATGAGAATGTTCCATAATAGACATTCCAGAACCTTGATAATTAACTAAATCTTTAGCCGCTTTTTCCAATGCTTCTACAGGTAATGTAGAAGGACCTGGATTAAAATTAAATACTCTATCCATGTTTTTTTCCTTAAATATTAAATTTCCTAAGCACAATGATTTTGTACTTAGGAAAAAAGTTTACTTTATATAAATTATTTATCGTTTAATGCTGCAATTCCAGGTAAAACTTTACCTTCTACTAATTCAAGAGAAGCTCCACCACCTGTAGAAATGTGGCTCATTTTATCGGCAACACCAGCTTTATTCACAGCTGCAACAGAGTCTCCACCACCGATAACAGTAGTAGCGTCTTTTAAGTTAGCCAAAGCGTCAGCAATTGCTAAAGTACCTTTTGCAAAGTTTTCCATTTCGAAAACGCCTACAGGTCCATTCCAGAAAATTGTTTTAGCATCAGCTAATTCACCTTTGAATAGGTCGATACTTACAGGTCCGATATCCAATCCCATCATATCTGTAGGCATAGCGTCGATGTTTGTAGTTTTGATTGTTGCGTCATTAGCAAATTTATCAGCACAAACAACATCTGTTTGTAACAACAATTTAACACCTTTCTTTTCACAACCTTCGATGATTTTTTTAGCTGTTTCGATTTGGTCTTCTTCACACATTGAAGTTCCGATTTCCATTCCTTTAGCTTTAAAGAATGTGAAAGCCATACCGCCGCCGATGATGATTTTGTCAACTTTTTCAAGTAATTTTTCAATTACAGTGATTTTAGAAGAAACTTTTGCTCCTCCGACGATAGCAACAAAAGGATGTGCTGGATTTTTAACAACTTTGTCTTCCAAGAATTCAAGTTCTTTTTCCATCAAGAATCCGGCAACACATGGTCCGTCTACGAATTTGCAGATTGATGCTGTAGAAGCGTGGTCTCTGTGTGCAGTACCGAAAGCATCGTTGATATAAACTTCACCGTAAGTAGCCAAAACTTTAGCCATTTCGTCACGTTCAGCTGCTTCTTTTGAAGTTTCTTGTTTGTGGAAACGAGTGTTTTCCAATAGTAAAACAGCTCCGTTGTCCAAAGCTTCTACCATTTTTTTAGTTTCATCGCTCATACAATCAGGAGCAACGTTGACTTCTTTTGCAATATATTCAGAAAGACGTTTTGCAACGGGAGCCATTTTGTGTTTTCCGTTGATATATTTTTCTTCATCAAAAGCTTCACCTGCTTTTTCAGCTTTTTCTTTAGCTTTAGCCATGTCTTTTTTAGGGTCTCCGAGGTGAGACATTAAAACAAGACTTTTTGCTCCGTTTTCCAAAACATATTTGATTGTAGGAAGTGCAGCTTTGATACGAGTATCATCACTGATAACGCCGTCTTTTAGAGGAACGTTAAAATCTACACGCATAACAATTTTTTTGCCTTTTACATCAATGTCTTTTACTGTTTTTTTTGTAATTGCCATATTGCTTGTCCTTAATTTAGTTTAGTTTTATTGTTTCAGTTTTTTAAGACCGTTTTATTTAAAAAAAAACGGGGAATTACATGAATTCCCCGTCATTTTCCAATTGAGGAAATTGCATATTATTTGCAATTCCCATACCGCCGTTTAAGACGGTCAGGATTGAAATCTATTATTTTACGTTTTCAGCAAAATATTTGATTGTTCTTACCATTTGGCTAGTGTAAGAGTTTTCGTTGTCATACCAAGAAACAACTTGAACTTGGTAAGTGTCATCGTCAACTTTAGAAACCATAGTTTGAGTAGCATCAAACAATGAACCGTAAGTCATACCGATGATATCAGAAGAAACTAATTGTTCTTCAGTGTAACCGAAAGATGCATTAGCAGCAGCTTTCATTGCAGCATTGATACCTTCTACAGTTACGTCTTTTCCTTTTACTACAGCAACTAAGATAGTTGTAGATCCTGTAGGAGTAGGAACACGTTGTGCAGAACCGATTAATTTTCCGTTTAATTCAGGAATTACAAGACCGATTGCTTTAGCAGCACCAGTAGAGTTAGGTACGATGTTAGCAGCACCAGCTCTAGCACGTCTTAAATCACCTTTTCTGTGTGGACCGTCAAGAATCATTTGGTCACCAGTGTAAGCGTGGATAGTACTCATGATACCAGACTGAATTGCAGCATAATCATTTAATGCTTTAGCCATAGGTGCAAGACAGTTAGTAGTACAAGAAGCAGCAGAAATAATGTTATCTCCGTCTTTTAAAGTACCTTCATTTACACCGAATACGATTGAAGGCAAGTCTTTTCCTGCTGGAGCAGAAATAACAACTTTTTTAGCACCTGCATCGATATGAGCTTGAGCTTTATCTTTCTTTACATAGAAACCAGTACATTCAAGAACTACGTCTACGTTCAAATCTTTCCAAGGAAGATTTTTTGCATCTGCTTCTTTGTAAATTGTAATTTTCTTTCCATCTACAGTGATAGAATTTTCATCAGCTTCTACTGTGTGAAGGTTTTCACCGATTTTTCCACAGTATCCACCTTGTGCTGTATCATATTTTAAAAGTTGAGCTAACATTTTTGGATCTGTTAAGTCGTTGATTGCAACAACTTCATATCCTGCAGCACCAAACATTTGTC
>JAGANG010000040.1 GCA_017624275.1 Spirochaetales bacterium
CGCTGTTGTTGCCGTTTTGCGTTGTGTTGTTTCCGCTGTTGTTACTGTCGTTGTTCTCGTTTTCGTCGGTGTTTCCGCTGTTGTTGCCGTTTTGCGTTGTGTTGTTTCCGCTGTTGTTACTGTCGTTGTTCTCGTTTTCGGGCTCACAACTGAACAACATTGCCAAAAGCATAAAGATTATACTTATGCTTTTCATGAAATAGTTTCTTCTCGTCATATTTACTCCTTAAAGTTGTTTATTTTTACTTTCCCAAACAGGAAAGATTTTCTCGTTTGCTGACAAATACATTTCAAAATCTATTCTTTTCTTTTATTAGTATTAGAAAAACAAGCATGTTGTCAGGTAACACATAGTAACTAAAAAGGGGCTTATTATACGAATAATAATGTTAAAACACAACACTTTTTCTTGAAAAATGGTTTGAATAGTCATTTATAAATTATTAAACTTAATAAAAAATAGCTTATATGAATTCTAATGACATACAAAAGAGACTCGGAAATAACGTTAAGCAAATACGTAAATCTAAAAATCTTACGCAATTTCAATTGGCTGAAAAAGCCGGTATTCCTGAGGAAACGGTAAAGAATATTGAGTTGTCTCGTTGTTGGACAAGTGATAAGAATCTGGCAAAAATTACCAGTGCATTAGATATTGATATTCACAGATTATTTTTGCCGATACAAAGTTCTATTACGAATGATTCGGAAAACATAACTCAATTAAAAAAAGTTATTGCTGAGGATTTGAAAAGTTATATCGATACAAAATTAAATGAATTGCTTAAATAAAAACGTTTTTTACTATTTATAAATTCATCTATGTACTAAAAACAAAAGGACTGTTGTAAAAATAAACAGTCCTTCTTGACACCAAAACGAATGCCAAATGTCCACTGTCGGCGGACCAACAAAGCCTCAAACCCAGCGACAGCCAAAAACATATTGCCACACGGATTACTTCGACAAGCTCAGTAATCGGTTTGACAAGTTTACACTTGGTATTTAACTAACGTTAAATACTCTGTTTTACCTGATGTTTTCTTACGAAAACACTTCATTGTTATTCGCAACTTTGAGCCAAAGTTGCATTTTGAGGCGGATTTATTCCGCAGAACCGCTCCAAACCTTGCAGAGGTTTACAGCCTAAACCTAAAACTTGTCGTAAAAAATCAAATTTTCTGCCGGTTTAAATGCCGAATGTTGCGGATAAGGCGTTGCGTCCGGCGACGGATATCCCATTACAAGTAATGCAACCGGTTCAATATTTTGCGGAATGTTAAATTCTTCCCTCATTAACTGCGGATTAAAATGCATTACCCAAGTCGTTCCCACTCCCAACGAAGCCGCCTGCAACATCATGTGGTCTGTCACAATACTTGCATCGATTACGCCGCTTGTTTGTCCGTCATATTTGCGAGTCCAGCAGTCGTCTTTTTCATAACACACCAGCAACGCTGTCGATGCGTTAAAATGACATTTTGTACATTTGCGAAGTTTCTCGATGGAAGTCGGCGTATTTATCACCAAAATGCGTTGCGGCTGCATATTACACCCTGTCGGCGCCACATGACCGGCTTGCAATATCACATCGAGAACTTCTTTTTCTACCGGTTTATCCACAAATTTACGTACTGAATAACGTTCTTTTGCTAATTCTAAAAAATTATATTTATCGTTCATTTGCTATTCCAAACTTTTCAACATATCACCGGGATTTTCTGCCGCTTTTACTTTTTCCATTGCTTTAGTAATAATTCCGTTTTCATCTATCAAATAAGTCGTGCGTACTACGCCCATAGATTTTTTACCGCACATAGTTTTTTCATGCCATACATCATACGCTTGAATTGCTTCCAACTGCGTATCGGAAATTAGAATAAAGTTAAGATTATATTTTTCTTCAAACTTTTTATGTGACGCTACGCTGTCTTTGCTGATTCCTATTATTGTCGCACCTTTTTCGTTAAATTGCGGATACAGTTCTGCAAATCCGCACGCTTGCTTTGTACATCCTGCGGTGTTGTCTTTCGGGTAAAAATACAAAATTACTTTTTTCCCTCTGAATTCTTTTAATGTTCTGATATTTCCGTTTTGATCCGGCAATTCAAAATCCGGTGCTAAAGTTCCGGGTTGTATCATGATAGTCTCCTGTTATGCTGATTTTATTAATATGTATAACAAAAAAATCCGTGTAACAATCAAATCATTACACGGATTTAAATTCTGATCAAATAAGTTTTTAGTTTGTCGGCAATTTATATTTTGCTTTATAAAGATTGTAGTTCTTTTCAAACTCTGCATTATCTGTTCGCAATTCTTTTATTGATTCATGCATATTCATTTTATTATCTGCCGCATCAATCACACAAATCGCAATATTAGAACAATGGTCTGCCACTCGTTCCAAATCAGTCAATAAATCAGCCCAAATAAAACCGGATTTAATAGAACATTCTCCTTGTTGCAATCGCAAAATATGTTTTGCTCGCATTTTCTCTTTTAACTTATCAATCACTTGTTCCAGCGGTTCTACCAGCTTAGCTTTTTCAATGTCATTGTTTACAAATGTTTCCAGTGACAAATCTAAAATTTCGTTGATTGCTGCAACCAAAACGTCCAATTCTTTTAATGCTGATTCGGAAATTTCCAAATTTTGCTTTTGTAATTGGTCGGCTGCATACACCATATTCACACCGTGGTCTGCAATTCTTTCATAGTCGTTGATAATATGCAAAAGTTTTGTTACCTGCGTACTTTCGTTATCACCGATTTGATGAGAACTTAATTTTACCAAATACGTTCCCAAAATATCCTCGTAATGGTCTGTCGTATCTTCTTCTTCTATAATTTGCGACATAACAAACGAGTCGTTCGTATTTGACTGAAAATATTTCACTCCGTCTCGCAACACTTTCACCGCTGTCTTTGCCATATCTATTGTAACACCGCAACTTACGTCCAATGCTACATGAGGAGTCGCCAAGAATCTTTCGTCAAGTTTTGACGTAACATCAGGTTTATCCGTATCCGGTACAAGTGTAATTGCAAGTTTTTCAAGCAATCCGGACATAGGTAATAATAAAAATGTATTGAGAGTATTAAAAATCGTATGCGACACGGCAATGTTAAATAAATTAGCCGATTCACCGAACAATTGCGGATTGAATATTTGTTTTACTATCATGAATACCGTCAACCAAACGACCGTTCCTATTACATTAAACGCCAAATGAACAAGTGCCGCTCTTTTTGCATTTTTGTTTGTACCGAAAGACGAAAGTATCGCCGTAATACAAGTTCCGATATTCTGTCCCATGATAATAGGAATTGCCGCACCTAAACTGACTTGACCGGTCACGGAAAGAGCCTGCAAGATTCCCACGGACGCAGAACTTGACTGGATTATCGCAGTAAGAACCGCCCCGGCTAACATCCCGAGAATAGGATTTTCAAACATCAAAAACATTTGTTGGAACTGCGGAACATTTTTTAATCCGGAAACGGAAGCTGACATTGTATCCATTCCGAACATCAAAATCGTAAAACCTAAAAAGATTACTCCGGTATCTTTGTTCTTACTGCTTTTGCACGCCATGGTCAGTATGATTCCCACAAGAGCTAAAATCGGAGTAAAAGAAGTCGGTTTTAACATCTGAACAAAAAAGTTTCCGCTGTCGATTCCGCCCAGACTTAAAATCCATGCTGTTACGGTAGTACCGATATTCGCCCCGATAATAACGTTTATCGCCTGTTTAAGTGTCATCAATCCGGAATTAACAAATCCGACAACCATAACCGTAGTCGCTGATGAACTTTGAATAACCGCAGTAATTCCCAATCCTGTAAGAAATCCTGCTATTTTTCCCGTAGTCAGTTTTTCAAGTACACTGTGAAGTTTGTTTCCGGCACGTCGCTCAAGAGCTTGTCCCATTACGTTCATTCCGAACAAGAATAAACAAAGTCCGCCGATTAAATTTAATACATCAAATAAGTTCATAATTGGAATTCCCTCATATTAATTTACTAGATTCTTTTTTTAAGCAGTCAATTACCAGATTTTCATAAAGTAAAGTGCATAACAAATTAGCATTATTGCACCTGCAAAACGTGGTAATTTCTTTTTCGGTAAGCAAAATAACAACAACAAGATTGCAGCTGCTCCGGAAATTATCGTATCAAAACGAAAATCTGTAGCAAAAGGTACCGGTATAATTAATCCGGAAAGTCCTACAATAAACAAAATGTTAAAAATATTGCTGCCGACGATGTTTCCTATCGCAATATCAGAATTCTTTTTCAATGCAGCAGTAACTGATGTGAATAATTCCGGTAATGATGTACCCAAAGCAACTATTGTTAATCCGATAAATCGCTGACTCAATCCCAAAGCCTTTGCAATCGCAGTTGCTGAATTAACAACAAATTTACTTCCGCCAACAATCAATACCAAACCTATTACGGTAAAAATAAGAGCTTTTAGTAACGACATTTCTTTTGTTACATTTTCTTCCGATTGGATATGTTCTGTTGTTTCGCTAAGTTTTTTTTGAGAGGCTTCTTTTTTTGCAACAGTAAACAAGTAAAATAAATATGCTGCAAAAACAACCAACATGATTATTCCGTCAATTCTGCTAATTTTGCTGTCAAACCCCAATAGATACAAAATTACAGTAGCAAGTAAAACTACCGGAATATCAATTATTAATGTAGACTTTTGAATTGCGAGAGGATAAACAAGAGCCGAAATCCCCAGAATAATTAGAATGTTTAATATGTTGGAACCTACGATATTACCTATTGTAATATCTGCATTACCGGCAAAAGCTGCCGTAATACTCACCGCGGCTTCCGGTGCACTTGTTCCCATTGCTACAATTGTAAGTCCGATGACTATTTGAGGAATTCCGAATTTTGTAGCCATTCCGGAAGCCCCATCGACAAATAAATCCGCCCCTTTTACCAGCATTACAAATCCCAGTACAAGAAACAAAAGTTGAATTGCCATTTCCATTTGTTTTTTCTCCTTTTAAAATGGTTTTTTTGCAATTCAGGTTTTATTCTTTTTTGGGATTAAAGCAAACAAAACCTGACTGCATTTAGATTGCAGACAAGTCTCGCTGCTTAGTTACAAAACCGGATTCGGCAAAAGCCAAATCGTATTGACGGCAATGTAAACGAAGTTAATTATCAACTTCGCCGGCTACTCCCTTGTTCGATACCGCATAAAAACAAAAATGAAAAATATTGTCAAGTTTATAGAAAAGAAGCTGTTTGGAAAAAATGCAATTTAAGTTAATAAGAAAGTAAGTTATTGCAAATAAAAAAAGATATTTTATTGACAAAAAAATTAAAATATTAGATATAGCTGTTAAATTTTAAAGAAATATAAAAAAGGAGCTTTTATGACTAAAAGAAGTTTGAATTTATTTACAATTTTATTTTGTGCCTTTATTTTTTTACTCAATGCTTGTGACACAACTACAGATGACAACGACAAACAAGAAGAATCAAAACCTACTCTTGTAGGAATTTGGCAAACCGAGGAAGAGTTTAATTTTCAAAATGGTTTTTCATTTGCTTACGAAATTACGGCAGACAACAAAATTACTTCTACAATGACATACATTTATGATGTACAGTTGTCGCCGGACGAAGAGCCGATAATCACAGAAGGTCAATATATGAAACTTACCGGAAAAGTTTCATCTGTTACAGAAAGCGTTATCAAAGTAACAGATATGAAAGTTTCTGCGGATTCTACAATCAGTTCCGATATAATCACGCAAATGATAGGTGATTTATCTGCATCAAACAGTGTTGAAATCGAATATAAAGATTTGACAAAATCCAGTGTGAAAATCTTAAATACCGAAATAGACGAAAACGACAATGAAATCGAAACATGGATTACACTTGTAAAAGTAGGGAAATCGACAGAAAACGATAACACCGGCAATAATGATAATAATAACGACAATAATACAGAATACAGCATAATCGGAACTTGGACCGGAATCAAAAATCTTAACACCGGGGATTTTTCGATAGATTTTAAAATCACATACGTTATCACAGAAAAAAACTTCACTCTTATATTCGAAAATATCACAACTGATGAAGACTTAAAAATCACACAAACAACAGAAAGTACAATCACTAAATTTGAAGAAAATAAAATTTATTTAATCTCAGACAATCCGGAAAATCCCGGCGAAAAAATCAACAGTACTTTCAACTACAAAGATTTAACTGCTGATTCCGTAAAGATTTACCTGGAAGGATACAATGAATGGATTACTTTTAAAAAAGTGACAAATACAAACAATAATGAAAACAACGACAATGGCGATAATAAAGACGATGATACTGAATACAGTATAATCGGAAGCTGGGGATTTACTCAAACAATAGAAAATACTGACGGCACTTCAATGGAAATGAAAATAACATACGTTATTACTGTCGATAAAATTACCTCTTACGCTGAAGTTAATGGTCAGAATTCTACATCTGAGATGACAATCACAAAAATTGAAAACGGAAAGATTTATTGTACGGGATTATCACCGGTTGATAACACTACAGAAGTAACAAGTATTATTGTGTACAAAGACTTAACAGCAAATTCTGTAAAAATTACAACTGTCGAGAATTGTGAAGATGATGTTTGGCTTACTTTTACAAAAGTCGAAATATAATTGATTACAAAAAACAGCCGGATAATTTTCTCTTATCCGGCATTTTTTTTGTTAAAATTACGTTCTAATTAAAATTTATATTTCATCTACATTTCTAACATCGATTAACTCACCGCAAAGTATTCAACTATTAAAACTTTTCATTGGATTTCACGATTGAAAAAAAGTCATATCAATGATAAATATCTGCAATAATTTTTTTAATAAATCGGAGACAAAATGGAAACTTCAAAAAGTAAATCCGGATTCAACGGCAAGCAACTTGCAATCTGGATGACAGCGTTAATTCTCGGGCTTATATTGGGAATGTTCAACGTTAATTGGCTTAATAACTTTTTTAACTTTATAGCAACAGCTTACACTCGTCTTTTTAAATTTGTGGCTGTTCCTACAATCGCATTAGTAATTGCGACAACTTTGGCTACATTGGGAGCAAAGAAAAATACCGGACGAATTTTCTTGCATACAATGGTTTATACATTATTAACTACCGTTGTTGCTGCTTTGGTAGGTGCGGTTCTTTATAAACTTATCGCACCGGGTAATTTACCTACGGAGTTAATCCAACAAGGAGCAAGTGAAGTTCCTCAAAATCTTGGTTCTACATCTTATTACGACCACATTCTTTCCGTAATTCCGGACAATTTGCTTACACCGTTTGCTTCCGGTAATGTGTTAAGTATATTGATTGTTTCTGCGTCAGTTGGTTTAGCATTGGCGTTAATGAAAGATTCTGAAAATATTCAAATTGTTTTAAAAGGAATTTTAGGTCTGCAAGAATTACTTTTTACTTTTATAAAAGCACTTGTTTGGGCGTTGCCGTTGGGAATCGTTGCTTTCGCAGCTCAACTTTCAGCACAAATGTCTGCCGGTGTAGTAGTAAATTCATTGGGAAAGTATGTTGCTGTCGTTCTCGGCGGTAATCTAATCCAATTCTTTGTTGTTTTGCCGATTTTCCTTTTAATCTGCAAAATCAATCCGTTAAAAGTTTTTCGCCAAATGCTTCCGGCTGTATTGATGGCTCTTTTTACAAAAAGCTCTGCTGCTACATTGCCTGTTACCGTAGAATCAGCCGAGAACAATCTTAAAGCAAAACCGGAAATTGCACGTTTTGTATTACCTATTTGTTGTACTATCAACATGAACGGTTGTGCGGCGTTTATATTAGTTACATCGTTTTTTGTAATGCAAAACGGCGGAATTGCATTAACATTACCTGTCATATTGACATGGGTATTGATTTCTGTAGTTTCAGCTGTAGGTAACGCCGGCGTTCCGATGGGTTGTTACTTCTTGACACTTTCATTGATGTCGGGAATCGGTGCTCCGATAGGAATCATGGGAGTTATTTTACCGATTTACGCTATTATCGATATGATAGAAACAGCAGTAAATGTTTGGTCAGACTCATGTGTTTGTGCAATGGTAGACAAATCTTTATCACAAAAAGATATTTCATAAAACAAACCGGTCATAAAAAAAGGTGCGAAAAAACTTTCGCACCTTTTTTGTACTAAATTATCAAATCTTAGAAATTCTTAATGATTTCTTCACCGAATTCGGAACATTTTACTTCAGTCGCACCTTCCATAGCACGAGCCAAATCGTAAGTAACACGTTTTGACATGATAGCAGCTTCGAATCCTTTGATTACCAAGTCAGCAGCTTCTTTCCAGCCGATATGTTCCAACATCATTACGGCTGATAATATAATAGAACCCGGATTTACTTTGTCCATTCCTGTATATTTCGGTGCAGTTCCGTGTGTCGCTTCGAAAATTGCGATTTTATCGGACAAGTTTGCTCCCGGTGCAATTCCGATTCCGCCTACTTGTGCAGCTAAAGCGTCGCTTATATAGTCACCGTTAAGGTTTGGAGTAACGACTACTTGGTATTCGTCCGGGCGTAACAAAATCTGCTGGAACATCGCATCAGCGATTCTGTCTTTAATCAAGATTTTGCCGGCAGGAAGTTTACCGTCGTAATTGTCATACAATTCTGTTTCTGTAACGGTAATATCGCCGAATTCATCTTTGGCTACTTGGTAACCCCATTCTTTAAAAGCACCTTCCGTAAATTTCATAATATTTCCCTTGTGAACAAGAGTTACGATAGTGCGGTTGTTGTCGATTGCATATTGAATAGCTTTGCGAACAATGTTTTTACTTGCTTCCGGTGAAATAGGTTTGATACCGATTCCGGCAGTGTCTGTGATTTTACATCCCATTTCGCTGTTCAAAAAGTTAATTACTTTTTTTACTTCATCAGTTCCGGCTTTCCATTCGATACCGGAATAAACGTCTTCAGTGTTTTCTCTGAAAATTACCATATCAACAAGTTCCGGACGTTTTACGGGAGCACCTACACCTTTGAAATATCTTACCGGACGAACACAAGCGTACAAATCAAGAATTTGACGTAAAGCAACATTTAAGCTTCTGATACCGCCGCCTACAGGTGTAGTAAGAGGTCCTTTAATACCTACAAAATATTTTTTAAACGCTTCAAGAGTTTCATCCGGAAGCCAGTTTCCTGTAGCATTGAAAGCTTTTTCTCCTGCCAAAACTTCAGTCCAAGCTATTTCACGTTTACCGCCGTAAGATTTTGCTACAGCTGCGTCCACAACTTTAATCATAGTTTTTGTAATATCACTACCGATTCCGTCACCTTCAATAAACGGCAATATCGGAGTATCAGGAACATTCATTTTACCGTTATCGTCAAATGTAATTCCTTGTCCTTTTGTAATCTGGTTAAATGGTTGAATTGCCATAAGTTATCCTCCGCAAAAATAAATAAAAGTACATTGTAAAATTATACCGTGTCGTTTTATATCACAAAAACGTATTGTAGTCAGCAAAACTTTTATAGTCAAAGTTGGGGTGTGAGAAAATCGAAATGCTTCCTTATATATACATTCCATTTTTTTACAGATTCGTATGATAAGCTTGACTAAAATAGGTTTGTTGTATACTATTAAAATTTTTGTAATCGAACAAAGGCAAATGAATATAAACAGAGAAAAGGAGAAAGTCATGACAATTACAAAAAATGTATTAAATTTAATGATATTCTTCTTGACATACAAACGCAGTCTGGCACAATCAGCCAACAGCCAACAGCCAACAGCCAACAGCCAACAGCCAACAGCCAACAGCCAACAGCCAACAGCCAACAGCCAACAGCCAACAGCCAACAGCCAACAG